>CAYTWC010000007.1:0-19445 GCA_964441975.1 uncultured Acidimicrobiaceae bacterium
GCGTCGATGAATCGTTTGCGGGTAGCCGCGGGGAGTTCAGGAAGCGTATCGACCACTCGCTGACGCCAATCCGCAGACACATCGAGCGGCAGCAGATCCGGGTCCTGGAAATATCGGTAGTCCTCCGACTCCTCCTTGGTCCGCATCGATGTCGTCACGCCCGTGTCTTCGTTCCAGTGACGCGTCTCCTGGACAATCGAACCGCCTCCTTCGATGACCGAGATCTGGCGATCGATCTCATACGCGATCGCTCGCTGGAGAGATCGCAGCGAATTGACATTCTTGGTTTCGGTGCGGGTGCCGAGTTCCTCGCCGGGTCTACGAACGGACACGTTGGCATCGAACCGCATCGATCCGGATTCGAGCTTGGCATCCGACACACCGAGCGCGAGGACGATGCGCTGCAGCTCTGCACCGTAGGCCCTCGCCTGCTCCGGGGTCGTGATGTCCGGCTCGGTGACGATCTCGACGAGGGGAACGCCGGCGCGGTTGAAGTCGAGCAACGTGTGGCTCGCTCCGTGAATCCGCCCACCGCTGTCACCGACATGGGCACTCTTGCCAGTGTCCTCCTCCATGTGCACCCTCGTGATTCCGACGGTTGTCTCGGTGCCATCCACGTCGATGTCGACGGCGCCGAATTCACACACAGGGAAGGTGTACTGGCTGATCTGGTAATTCTTCGGAAGATCCGGATAGAAGTAGTTCTTGCGATAGAAGAGGGATGACTCGTTGATCGTGCAGCCGAGGGCGGTCCCGATGCGGACGATGCCATCGATAGCTTCACGGTTCGGAACAGGAAGTGCACCGGGCAATGCGAGACACACCGGGCAGCACGCGGTGTTGGGATCGTCCGGGGTGTCGGCCCGACATCCACAGAACATCTTCGACTTCGTGTTCAGTTCCACGTGCGTCTCGAGACCGATCACGGCCTCCCAGCCCTTGAGGCCGGTCATGGCGCCACCACCTCGGACGTGGCGAGCGGAGCCCGGTCGCTGAACGCCGCCAGTCCTTCAACCGCAGCGGCAACCTGGTACATGACTTCTTCGCCAAGCGCTGGCGCCATGATCTGGAACCCGATCGGCAGGCCCTTGTCGTCGAGCCCGATCGGAACGGAGATTGCGGGATCCCCGGCCAGGTTCGACGGAATCGTGCATACATCTGAGTAGTACATGGCTATCGGATCAGCCGACCGCTCGCCAACGGGAAAGGCAGTCGTCGGTGACGTCGGAGAGATCAGCACGTCGAAGTCGGAGTACGCCGCAGCGAAGTCATTTCGAACGAGCGTGCGGACCCGCTGCGCCTGGCCGTAGAACGCGTCGTAGTACCCCGCCGACAACGCATAGGTCCCCAGCAGAATTCTGCGGATGACTTCTGGTCCGAATCCTTCGGCTCGTGACGCAGCCATCATGTCCTCGGTCGTCCCTTCAGCTGCCGAACGGTGTCCGTACCGAACACCGTCGAATCGGGCCAAGTTCGCCGAAGCTTCCGCTGGAGCGATGAGGTAGTAGGCCGAGAGTGCGAACTCCGAACTCGGGAGCCCGACCTCGCGCACCGACGCCCCCTCGGCGGCCAGCCGGTCTGCCATCGAGGAAACCGCGTCTCTCACCTGAGGGTCGATGCCCGAACCCATCAGTTCGCTCACGACGCCGATGCGAAGGCCCCGCACACCCTGACCCAACGAGCCTGCGAGGGGTGGGACCGGACCGTCGATACTGGTGGAATCCATGGTGTCGAATCCGGCGACAGCGTCCAGGAGCAGAGCTGAATCCTTCACGGACCGCGAAAAAGGTCCGATCTGGTCGAGCGACGATGCGAACGCGATCAATCCGTAGCGCGATACGAGGCCGTACGTCGGCTTCATACCCACGACACCACACAGCGCTGCGGGCTGACGGATCGATCCACCCGTATCCGAGCCGAACGCACCGAACGCGGATCCCACAGCAACCGCCGCAGCCGAACCGCCGGACGACCCTCCCGGGACATAGTCGGCGTTCCAGGGGTTGCGGGTTTCACCGAACGCGGAGTTCTCCGTCGACGAGCCCATCGCAAACTCGTCGAGGTTGGTCTTGCCGACGATGACGGCACCCGAATTCTTGAGCCGGGCGACCGCGGTCCCGTCGTACGGCGGGGTCCAGCCCGCGAGGATCTGCGACGCCGCTGTGGTCTCGACACCACGAGTGACCATGTTGTCCTTGAGAGCGATCGGGATGCCGTGGAGTGGCCCGAGATCCTCACCGGCGGCGAACGCCTCGTCCGCCGCCGCAGCGGCATCGGCGGCACCCGAGCGGTCGAGCGTCAAGAAGGCGTGAAGATGAGCTTCTGACATCGATGCGCGCTTGGTCACCGCAGCGAGTAACTCGACAGCAGAAAAGTCACGGGTGCGGAGACCCGCACCTGCCTCGGATATGGAAAGGTCGGCGAGATCGGTCATCGGTCAGAGGATCCTCGGCACCCGAAACTGCCCGTCTTCTGCATCGGGTGCCTGGCTCAGGAACGAGTCCCGGTCGAGCGAAGGGACGATTTCGTCCTCTCGGAAGCCGTTCACCATCGGAAGCGGATGGGATGTCGGGTCGACGCCGTCCGTCGGAAGGGCCTGGACACGCTCGGCATGCTCAAGGATGTCCTCGAGCTGGGCACCGTAGGTCGCGAGCTCACCATCGTCGAGAGCGATTCGGGCGAGATTGGCCACCTTGGCGATGTCTATTTCCACGGGCATGGCAGCGATGGTACCGGCGCTTGTGTGCAGAGCAGAAAGTGCGATTGGACCCGACCACAGGCAGACGGCGCACCACAGGATGTCGCACTGTTGAAAGGACCCATGTCTCGCAGGATTCCGACCGCACGCTCCGCATCCTGCGGTAGCGTCGGCGGATGCTCCCGCTGCCCAATCGTCACGAACTTCTACGGCGTCTCCCCCGCCTGATCCTTGGTCTCGTGCTGTTCGGTCTCGGCGTGTCGATGCAGATCATCTCGACACTCGGACTTGCCCCATGGGACGTGTTGCATCAGGGCATCTCATTCCAGACCGGCATTCCCATCGGGACGGTCGGCATTCTCACCGGTGTGACCGTACTCCTGCTGTGGATTCCCTTGCGGGAGCGGTGGGGCATCGGGACGGTCCTCAACGCGTTCCTGATCGGAATCGTGATCGACCTCACGCTGTGGGTGACACCCGACGAGGTGGAACAGCTGTCGCTCCGATGGGGCCTTCTCGTCGCAGGCATCCTTGCCGTGGCCATCGGTTCAGCTCTCTATATCGGTGCAGGACTCGGACCCGGACCTCGCGACGGTCTCATGACCGGTCTTGCCAGAAGGGGCTGGAACGTTGGTATCGCACGGTTCGTCATCGAGGTGACAGTGCTCGCGGCGGGATGGTTCCTCGGGGGAACAGTCGGCATCGGAACCGTGTTGTTCGCTTTCGGTATGGGTCCCCTGATCGCACTGTTCCTTCCACGGTTCTCACTCGAACCGCTCCAGCGGGGGGCGATCCGCGTTCCACCGACCGCCGGCTCCGGCGAGCTATAGCGTTCGTCCCGCGCGGAGAGGGGACGTCTCAGCCGATTACCCGGCGTCACACACCGGCGGTGCGAAGTCCGCTACCAGAAGCGACGCACACGTGACCCTCACGGTGGTCGAGTTCCCTTCGGCGTCAACGGTGTAGGCAAGCTCGGTCACCGATCCTTGCCCTTCGACACGGACGATGGTTCCTTGGATGCCCCCGGCGTTGTCCCGCTGCGTGTACGAGTACTGCGCACGATTGCCTGTGGCCGCGGCTTCGACGATGCAGCTCGCGCTGACCTCGGGGAGATAGGCCGTGGTGGTCGGCCAGCCGCTTGAGAGCTGGGTGGTTCCGCAATCCGCGTATCCATCCGGGACCACGCGGATGCTCTCATCTGCATCCTGGGCAAGTTCGGTCGGTGGCACGTCTTGCCCGGATACGGTGGTCGGCGTGTCAGACGCTCGCAGCGCACATGAAGCCGTGAGTAGCCCGATGCCGAGGACGACAGCGAGTCTTCGCATTCCACGAAACGCGACGGCTGGAGCGTCACGCTTTTGTGAGCGATCGACTGACTCCGACATCCCGCCTCACCCGATCCGCTTCGGCCGACGGTCGTCAGCCCTTCAGGAATTCTCGCATGACATCGAGCACGATCTGCAGATTCTCGATGGGCATCGATTCCCCGGCCTGGTGTGCCTGGGAGGCCTCGCCGGGGCCGTAGTTGACGGCCACGGCCCCCCGAGATGTGAGCCTGGCCACATCCGTCCAGCCCTGTTTTGCCATCCGTTCCCGACCGATCAGGGCATCGAGCCGATCCACCAGAGGGTCGTCCACGTGCACGAGCCCCGCAGGTGCGGAGTCTTTGATCTGGATCTCATCAGCCGCCGCAGCGACCGTCCGGAGCCGCTGCTCGGCTTCCTCGAGCGAATAGATCGGCGGAAATCGATAGTTGAGGTTGATGGTGAACGTCGGAGGGATGATGTTGTTCGCAATCCCGCCATGTGCCTGGGTGACAGAGAACACCTCTCGATATACGAGACCGTCTATGTCGACCGGCTCCGGTTCTCGCTCATCGATCTCCGCGAGCCACGCCCCTCCGCGCGTCACCGCGTTGACGCCGAGCCAGGGCCGCGCGGCGTGCGCACTCGAGCCGTGGAATATGACGTCGGCGTTCATGACACCGTTGCACCCGAATTCGAGGTTGAGGTCTGTCGGTTCCATGACGATCGAGACCGCGGCGTCCATCAGCCACGGCAACCCGTCCAGCACGGCTTCGAGGCCGTTCAGATCCGTCGGCCCTTCCTCCTTGTCGTAGAACACACACACGATGTCGAACGGGCCCTCCGCTGCTGCATCCGTGTCCAGCAACTCCATCATCACCGCAACACCCGACTTCATGTCGCTCGATCCGAGCCCCACGAGCCGGTCGCCCTCGATCCGCGCACTCGGATCACCTTGCACCGGGACCGTGTCGATGTGGCCGTAGAGCGCAACGAACGGCTTGTCTCCCGGTCGACCGACGATTGCAGAGTCGCCGATTCGCTCGACGTCGTGGCTACCCGAGTACCGGTCGATCAGCCAGGTGCACAACGCGTCTTCATCGCCGGTGACAGACGGGATATCGATGATCTCCATCAGCGTTTCAAGCACGGTCATACAGGTACCTCGAATGTTCGTAGCGCGTCGTTGAGTGATGTCTTCTTGTCCGTCGATTCGGTTCGTCTTCCGATGATCAACGCACACTGCAGTTCATATGACCCCGCAGGGAAGGATTTCGGACGGGTGCCGGGAACGACCACGGAGTTCGGAGGCACGACGCCACGCGTTTCCACCGGATTCGGTCCGGTCACATCGATGATCGGTGTGGATGCGGTGATCGTGGTGTTGGCACCGAGGACCGCCCCCTCGCCGATGAGGGCGCCCTCGACCACGATGCTCCTGCTCCCTATGAAGGCCCCGTCCTCGATGATCACCGGGCGAGCACCGGGAGGTTCGAGCACGCCACCGATACCGACACCCCCCGAGAGGTGCACGCCCCGACCGATCTGTGCACAGGACCCGACCGTCGCCCAGGTATCGACCATCGTGCCTTCGCCGACCCAGGAACCGATGTTGACGTAGCCGGGCATCACCACGACGCCCGGTTCACAGAAGGCTCCGTACCGCACCGTTCCGGGTGGCACGACCCGTATCCCTGCCTCTGCCAGTCCTGTCTTGGTCGGGATCTTGTCGTGATATTCGAACGGCCCGAACGTTGTCGTCTCGAGTTCCGTGAGGCGGAAGTACAGCGATATCGCCCGTTTGATCCACTCGTTGACGACCCACTCGCCGTTCACCTGCTCGGCAACCCGGATCGTCCCCTTGTCGAGATCCTCGATCGTGGACAAGACCTCTGCGCGCGCAGCAGTGAGCTCCGCCTCACCGGCGTACGCCTGGTCAATGATTGCTTCCCTGCTCATCGCTTTCCTCCCCTTCCGCTGAGCGCAGCAACCACTGCGTCGGCTGCGGCTTGGCACTCATCTATCGCCGGAACGAGAGCGAATCGAACGTATCCCTCTCCCCCATCGCCGAAGAATCTACCCGGAGACACAACGACACCGTGATCGAGCAGCACGTCGGTCGTCGCCAGGTCGTCGTCGACCTTGACCCATAGGTACAGGCCGGCGGTTGAACCGACAATTTCGAGCCCGAGTGAATCGAAGGCAGAGCGCAGGATCCTGCGTTTCTCCGAGAAGATCCGCCTGCGTTCCGCTGCATGGTCATCATCGGACCAGGCAGCGACTGCGGCTTGTTGGACGAAATCCGGAGACGCCGTTCCCGTCGTCGACCGCAGATTCTTGAGTCCCGCGATGGCTTCGGCATCCCCGACGATCGCCCCGGAGCGGTAACCCGTCATCCCTGACCGCTTCGAGAGGGAGAGATAGACGAGCAGTCCGCTGAGCTCTGCTTCGGCGACGTTGAGAGCGGACGGAGGGCCGTCGGGAAAATGGTCCTCCTCGTAGGTATCGGCGTAGCACTCGTCCGACAACAGGAGCGCGTCGTGGTTGCGCGCCAGACGGTACAGATCGCTGAGATCGCCGATGGAGGTCACCGACCCGGCAGGGTTGTGGGGTGTGCACGTCCAGATCATCTTCGTCCGATCGAGGACGTCGGGGTCGATGTCGGACGCCCGCATCACGAAATCACCTCCGAGGACAACCTTGTGGAGTTCGGCACCGGAGAAGATCGCCCCACGCTCGTACACCGGATATCCCGGACTCGGAAACACAACCACATCGTCGCCATGGGGATCGATGAACGCGAAATGCGACGAGAAGATTGCCTCCTTCGACCCGCTGGTTGGGATCACCTGCGTCGTGGGGTCGACGTCGATCCCGTGTCTGCGCTGCACCCAACCGGCGACCGCGGACCGCAGATCGGCTCGTCCTGCAGCCGTCGGATACTGAGAGACCTCCGGAACTGCCTCCCTCGCCGAATCACGGATGAACGTCGGTGTCGGCTCGATCGGGTCTCCGATCGAGAAGTCGATCACGGGGAGGCCAGCTTCCCTTCGATCGATTGCGCGTTGTTGGATCGTGGCGATCGGATAGTTGCCGAGCGCGGCGAGTGCAGGGTTGAGTTCCATCGCCTCCACGGTAGCGCCGTGCCGGGAGACCCGAACTCTTGGGTCATCGAACGAAATCATCTCCCGATCGACGATTCACTTCCATCGTCGCATGTGCGAAACGCCCCTACCCTCCGGCGCATGAACACGACCGGATACCGCATCACCTACACCCTGCTGGGCCTCGCACTTGTGGCCATCATCGCAGGATCGATCCTGTTCATTCCATCGGGGGATCCCGAAGTCCTGCCGGATGCTGTCGAGTCCTACGCCCCTCGTGACGGAGACATCGTCATCAATCCTGTCAAGGTGATCATCGACCTGAAGCCCAACTATGGGGCGCAGTTCGTCATCGACGGCGTACCGATTCCCGACAGTCAGGTAGATTCCATCTTCGAGACAGGCAGATATCAGTTCACTCCCGGTGAGGGGAAGGTCATCGAGCGGTGGAGCCCCGGTGACCACACGGTCGTCGCCTCCTGGACGGGCGGTCCGGGTTCTGTCGACACCGGCACGCTTGTGTGGACATTCAACGTTCAATAGCGACGACGAACAACGAGGACATCAATGAGTTCCAGCTACACCTACGACCCTGACGCTTGGCACCCGGTCTTCGCCGGGATCGTGGCCGGCGCCATCGCTGCACTCGTCGGTTCGCTCCTCACGTTGATCTTGCGCAGCCCGGACGAGATCATTGCGAACAGCCTCACCGTTTCCGTCGCCGCACTGGTCCTTGGTGCCCTCTCGGGCTGGTTGTGGCGAAGGATTCGGCTGTCGCCGAGACCCATCCGCCTGTTCGCGTGGACCATGGTGGGAGGGTTCGTCGTTGCGATGATGGCGGTCTCGTTCGGACACCTGTTCGTGCTCGACAACCTCGTGAACTTCGCGACACCTATCGCCGCTCTGATCTTCCTGACGCTCGGATTCTTCGTGCCGATCCTGTCGAATGTCACTGCCCCGGTGTGGGTTGGCATCGTCGTTGTCGTTGCTGCGATCGCTGCCTCCATCTTCTTCTTCGGCAAGGGCAACGTCGCCTCCGGCGATCTCTCGCTCGATGACCTTCCGGCGACAACTTCATCGACCACGGCTGTGAGTCAGACCGACACCGGATCGGGCTCTGAGACAACGTCAACATCGTCTGCGGCGAGCCTCCAAGGTGAGATATCGATTCCCGATGATCTCGCCTCGAGCTACACGGTCACCAGCGGTGTCGCGACCTACGAGGTGCCCGAGGTTCTGTCCGGTCTTTCGACGGTCGGGGTTGGCGAGTCGACCGGCGTGACCGGCACCATCGAGCCGGGCGGCGCGTTCGAGTTCACACTCGATCTCCTCTCGTTCACCTCGGATCAGGGCCGAAGAGACAGCCGTGTGGTCGGTTGGTTCCAGGAATTCCCCAAGGGCACGTTTTCGGCTGATGCATTCGACCTGCCGGACTCGGCAGTCGTCGGCGAATCGGTGACGTTCCCCGTCACGGGAGTCTTGACCGTCAACGACATCACCCTGCCCGCGACCTGGCAGGTCGAAGCGAGGGTCGAGCCGAACGGCAACCTTTCGATTCTGGGTGAAACAGACATCGTTCTCTCGGACTTCGACATCCCGGTCGTGACGGGCGGATTCGTATCGATGGAGGATTCAGCCCATCTCGAGATCCTGGTGAGTGCATCGCCCTCTGCGTAGTCGATCCGACGCGGCCGCTACCGGAGGGGTCTCTAGCTCGGGAGCACTCGGTCGGGGCCGGTTTCGAGGAGGGCACTGAACGCGTCACGATCGAGGATCGGGATACCGAGAGTCTGGGCTTTGGCCAGTTTCGAACCGGCCTTCTCCCCTGCGATCAACGCCGACGTGCTCTTGGAAACCGAGCCGGTCACCTTCCCGCCCCGGTCGACAACCGCCTGTTTTGCCGAGTCGCGGGTGAACCCTTCGATCGTCCCGGTGATGACAAACGTGAGGCCGCTGAGCGTCTGCTCGAGTGCAGGTCCGGTCTTCTCGGGAAGCTCCATGACGACACCCACCGCAGCGAGACGGTCGATGAGCGCAGCGTCGGCGTCTTCGGAGAACCAGTTCGAAACCGAACCAGCGATCTCGGGTCCGATGCCTTCGATTTCTGCGATGTCGGCTTCGGACGCATCCCGCAGGGCGTCCATCGAGCGGAAATGCTCGGCGAGGAGACGAGCGACAGTTCCTCCGACGTGGTCGATGCCAAGACCGAAGATGAGCTTGTCGAGTGACCGTGTCTTGGACCGTTCGATCGCAGCGATCAGTTTGTTGGCCGAGATCTCGCCCCACCCCTCGAACGTGAGAAGGTCTTCAGCTGTGAGACCGTAGATGTCGGCCGGGTTGGCGATCATGCCTGCCGACACGAGGGCATCGACGGTCTTGTACCCCAATCCTTCGATGTCCATGGCACCGCGCGAACCGAAGTGATACAGGTACTCCCTCAGCCTGCTCGGACATTCGAAGCCACCGGTGCACTTGGCCTTGGCCTGTCCCTCGGGCAGCACGATGGGATTCCCACAGAACGGGCATTGCTTGGGCATGTGCCACTTGCGCAGCCCCTTCGGTCTCAACGCAAGAACCGGTCCTACGACCTCGGGGATGACATCCCCGGCTCTCCGCACCACAACGGTGTCCCCGGGCCGAACATCCTTCCTATGGAGCTCCCCCTCGTTGTGCAGCGTTGCATTCGTGACCGTCACTCCCCCGACGAACACGGGTTCCATGACCGCATATGGTGTCACGGCGCCGGTACGACCGACGTTGATCTCGATCGACCTGAGCAATGTGTTCTTTTCCTCCGGGGGGAGCTTGTAGGCAATCGCCCAACGAGGTGAACGGGCGGTGAATCCGACTTCCGCCTGATCTGCGAACGAGTCAGCCTTGATGACGATGCCGTCCGTCTCATAGTCCCGATCATGCCGGTGCTCCGTTGCTTCGGCGATGAAGTCTTTCACGGCATCGATCGTCGTCACGCGCCGGTTCTCGGGGTTGACCCGAAGACCGAGCTCCCCGAGCCACGACATCGCGTCGGTGTGACCTGTGAGACCGGGGCCTCCCTCGACGTGCCCGAGCTGGTACACCCACACCGCCAGATTCCGACCCGCCGTTGCAGACGGGTCCTTCTGGCGGACGGAACCCGCAGCAGTGTTCCTCGGGTTGATGTACGGCGGCAACCCGGCTTCCTCCTGCCGACGGTTCAACTTGTCGAACTCGCTGACCGGGAGGTAGATCTCACCGCGCACCTCAAGAACCGCCGGCGGGTCACCCCGTAGGACCATCGGTACGGATTTGATCGTCCGCACGTTGGCCGTGACATCCTCTCCGACGGCACCATCTCCACGGGTAGCGCCACGTACGAGCTGGCCGTTCTCGTAGACGAGGGATATCGCCAGGCCATCGATCTTGAGTTCACAACTGAACCCGTTCGGTTCGCGTCCCAGTTCCGAGACCAATCGATTGTGCCATGCATCGAGCTCGTCCATGTCCATGGCGTTGTCCAGCGAGAACATGCGTTCCCGATGCGCAACCGGGGCGAAAAGGTCGTCGATGGGGCCGCCGACGCGCCGTGTCAATGAATGCTCGTCGGCGAGCTCCGGGTGGGTCTGCTCCAGCTCGACCAGCTCCCGATACAGTCGGTCATATTCGTTGTCGTCGATGATGGCGGCATCGAGTACGTGGTATCGGTAGTTGTGTTCGCGGAGCTCTGTGAGAAGCTCCCGATATCGATCAGCAGGATCCACATCGCCTCCGGGTTGCGAGGACCAAGTTACCGCGCCGCTGCGACAGATCCCGTGCGGGCGAGCGGTCTGTCATCGATGATCGTCCCGCCTCCGAGCACGTACTCACCGTCGTACATCACCAACGCCTGCCCAGGCGCCGGCCGGGGCTGCCGCTCGTCGAATGCGAAACGCCACGTGTCGCCCGCCTCGACGACGGTCGCATTTGCCGGCTCGGAGCGATACCGCACCTTCACGGCGACCCGAGAGCCTCGCCGCGGGATCTCGTTCGTGTAACGCATATCGACGACCGTGCAGCCGTCGACCAGAAGGTCTTCGTATGTCCCGATGGTGATCGTCTGTTCCTTCGGTGCAATGTCGACGACGTACCTGGGCTCACCGACGGCTACGCCGAGGCCCTTTCGCTGCCCGATGGTGAATCCGGCGGTGCCCTGGTGCTCCCCGACGACATCTCCGTCCAGGGTGACAACCGCACCCGGTGCGTCCACCTCGGGGTGCGTGTTTCTGAGGAAGTCGCGATAGTCCCCCGAAGTCACGAAGCAGATGTCCTGGGAATCGGGCTTCGTCGCAGTCCGAAGACCCATGTCCTGTGCATACGCACGCACATCGTCCTTCGTCATCTCCCCGATCGGTAGTTTCACCCGGGAAAGGGCTGTCTGATCGAGCATGTGCAGGACATATGACTGATCCTTCGTCCCGTCGACCGCGCGGCGGAGCTTGAACACACCGTCGACCTCCTCGACACGAGCATGATGGCCCGTGACAAGGACGTCACAGCCGAGTTCCGATGTCCGATCCATCAACGCATCGAACCGCACGTTGCGGTTGCATTCGATGCACGGATTCGGGGTCAATCCTTCGAGGTAACCCCGAGCAAACGGCTCAACGACTGCCGCGGTGAACTCCTCCACGTAGTCGAGGACGTAGTAGGGGATGTCGAGCTGGGCGGCGACCCGGCGTGCATCCTCGGCATCGGAAAGGGTGCAACACCCCGCAACGGGCATCGATCCGTCGGGTCCCTCCCACTGCTTGAGCGTGACTCCGATGACGTCGTAGCCCTGATCAAGCATGAGGGCCGCGGCCACCGAACTGTCGACCCCGCCCGACATGGCGACAAGTGCCCTCATGCGATCTCCCTCAGGACGCCGAGAACACGCTCGGCTGCGTCTCTGCCGACACCCGGCTCGGTGTCCCACCCGAAAGTGAATCGGACGCATTCGCCCGCCGCCTTGGTGTCGAAACCCATAGCGAGGAGCACGTGACTCGGCTCGACCGCTCCCGATTGACACGCCGATCCTGCCGCGGCGGCGATTCCAGCCTGGTCGAGCCGGATCAGCAGTGTTTCCGCAAGCACATCGGGGAAGTGGACGTGGCTGTGCTGAACCATCCGCAGCGCGTCTCGACCGCTGACCACTGCGGCGGGCCAGCCCGCGAGCAGCCTGCGTTCAAACTCGTCACGCTCTGCGCCGACATCCCGACGGAACACATCGCGCTCGGCTTCGACGTCGATCATCGCCGTGACCATGCCGACGATTCCCGCAACGTTGTACGTCCCTGATCGTCTCCCGACCTCTTGTCCACCACCGTGGATCACCGGGTCGAGCTGGACACCGCTCGCGACGGCAAGGAGACCGACCCCCTTCGGACCGCCGAACTTGTGCGCAGCGAGCGAGATCATGTCGACACCCGTCGACGCGAACGTAATCGGTTCCGAAACGAATGCCTGCACCGCATCGGTATGCACGACAACAGAGGGATCGATGCTCTTGACGGCTTCTGCGATGCTTCGTACGGGTTGGACCGTCCCGATCTCGTTGTTCGCGGCCATCACGGACACGATCGCTGTATCGGACCCGACCACCGATGCAACTGCAGACTCATCGACGACGCATGACGAGTCCACCGGAACCGTTCGCACCTTGTATCCGAATCGTTCCAGGCTCTCCGCGGACCGGAGGACGGCTTCATGTTCGACAGCGGACACAACGACCTCGTGCCGGTCCGATCTGAGCGCCGCCCCGACGACCGCGAGGTTGTCGGCCTCCGTCCCACCGGAGGTGAAGATCACATCCAGCGGACGCGAGGCACCGAGTATCCCTGCCGCCCGTTCACGGGCGTCTTCGAGCGCGTTCTTTGCTGCCCTTGCTTGCGCATGGAGACCCGAGGCGTTTGCATTCGCACGACCCATTGCCTCCGAAACCGCATCGACGACACTCGGGCGAACGACGGTTGTCGCTGCGTGGTCGAGGTAGAGCGGTGGGCCGAGCATGGTCATTCCGGCCCCGCTGTCGCCTCGAGGAAGTCCGCGATCGCGTTCTCGTATCGAACGGAGTCGATGTTCCAAAGATCAGCGTGACCGCCTTGCTCGAAGCGATCCGCGACGACGAGATCAGGTCTCGACGAAGCGAACCTCTCGAAGGTTTCAGGGGGCGTCACGGGATCCTGGGCTCCATACAACAAGAGTATCGGCACATCGAACTCGTCAGCGCGTGCCAGTTGGTCGAGCGCTCCCCAATCCATTCCGAATCGGAGGGAGACCAGTCGGCGACCGAGCCACGCGATGATCCCGGGGGTCCCGTGGTCGGCGGCGTATGCCTCGGCAACCGGCTCGATGTTGAGCACCGGCGAATCGAACACGACTCCCGCCACGAGGTCGACCATCTGGGACTCGTGGAGAAACATCGATGCGACACTCGCTCCGTAGCCGGATGCGACGATCACAAAATCTCGTGCACCTTTGCGCACCCCGAGATCGATGGCGGCGTCGAGGTCCTTCCATTCCTCGAGACCCCAATACCGGAGTCCGGAATCATTCGGAGTGGCGCCGACGTCGTTGCGCAGCGTCACTGACATGACAGGGAAACCCTGCTTGACGAGCGACGGCATGAGGCGAAGGGACTCGGTGAGTCGATCGTTCCCTTTGCCGTGCACGAACACAACCCATGTCGCCCTTCGCCCGTCCACGAACCACGCCGGCTGTGGCCCGATGTCCGATGGGCTCCGGAGCGGTTCCCACGACAAGCCGTGGGCCGTCTCGGGATCACCGCTGTACGTGTCGACATCGATGCGTGCGAAGTCGCCGGGTTCGATCGACGGAACCTGGGACTGGAAACCGCGTTCGACCGTATCGCCGGTCACCCGTACGATCGTTCCGACCTGCCCATAGGCTCCGTCCGTCTCGAGGCCCCAGGTGCCCACCCGTTCGGTTGCATCCGTGCGCCCGATGACAACACGCCCGGCGTCGTTGGACACGATCGCCACATCAAAAGGCGTCTGATCACCCATCGGAACCATGAGGTCCGCGCGGATCGCGTTCGCGTGGAACCACGACGCAGCGAGGAGGAAGAGGGCCACGACGCCGAGCAATCCCAGCAAGGCGCGACCGGTCCAACGAGGTATTCGAACAGCCATGTCGAAATGGTAGGGAAACTACCGACAACCTTCCTGATTCGACGGGAAGCCGCTGCCGGGCTACTCGCCCACGAAGTCGGGTTTCTCCTTCGCGATGAAGGCTGCGACACCGATTCGAGCGTCCTGGGTTCGGAACGTGTCAGCGAATTCTTCTGCCTCGATTCCGATGCCTCCCGCTAGCGGAAGGTCGTAGCCGATCCGAATGGCGTTCTTGACCGCTGCAAGGGCCTTCGTCGGACCGCGGGCAAACTCTTTGGCATCGGTGAGCGCCAGATCGAGGACCTCGTCGTCGGCAGCGACCTTGTCGGCCAGTCCGATCGCCTTTGCCTCTTCGGCCCCAACGTGTCGTCCGGACATGCAGAGCTCCTTGCAGCGCTGGGGACCGACTATCCGGGCGAGTCGCTGCGTGCCCCCGGCGCCGGGGATGATCCCGAGCAGGATCTCGGGCTGACCGACCTTGGCCCCCTCACCGAGGTAGCGGAAGTCAGCTCCCATCGACAGCTCCAACCCGCCTCCGAGCGCATACCCGGTTATGGCGGCGATCGTCGGCTTCTGCAACTCTTCAAGGGCAGCTACCGCCTCGGTCAGACCGGACGCCTGTCGGTCGTCGTCTCCGGCGTCGAACGACGCCTGGAAGCCGGTGATGTCGGCTCCGGCGGCGAAGTGCGGCGACCCGGTGATCACCACTGCCCGCACGTTGGGGGCGGCCGCCATGGAGAATGCGGATGTCAGATCGGCGATCAGGTCGGCGTTCAGCGCGTTCACGGGGGGACGATCCAGCGTTATGACAGCGACGTTGTCTTCGACCGAATAGTTGACGAGTTCCACGGCAGTCCTTTCGTTCGTCGCCAGACAGGCTACCCGTGGCCGAGAATCGCGGCTGCCTCAACCCACGGGTCGGTCGACCGATGGACAAGACTTTCGACGACTTCGGGTTCAACGTTCTCCACCGCGACGTCAACTGACGAACGGAGCGCGCCGAGGAGGGCATGGCGTGCAATCCTGGATCGGCGTGCCTCCCCTGCCGGTGTGTTGTCGAGATGCTCACGATGCCTATGGATTGCCGACATGAGCTCACGGGTCCCTTCACCCGTCGTGCCGATGGTGACCACAATCGGTGGCACCCATTCGAGCGCCGGTCCGATCTCGAGCATGGTCGTGAGGTCGGCGATCGTCGATTCGACCCCGGGACGATCCCCCTTGTTGACGACGAAGATGTCCGCTACTTCCAGAAAGCCCGCCTTGGCGGTCTGAATGGCATCACCCCAGCCCGGGTTGACCACAACGATCGTCGTCTCGGCGGCCGAGGCGATCTCGACTTCGGCCTGCCCGACACCGACGGTCTCCACGATGATTTCGTCGAACCCGACGCCGTCGAGAGCAGCCACGACCGCTGGAGTTGTACTGGCGATCCCGCCGAGGTGGCCACGGTTGGCAACGGATCGGATGAACACGTTCGGATTCCCCGCGTGATCTCCCATCCGTATCCGGTCTCCGAGAATCGCACCACCGGTGAACGGACTTGAGGGGTCGACGGCGATCACCGCGACCCGACTGCCTTGGTCGCTCTGAACGGTCGAGTCGACGATCGCTGACACGAGAGTGGACTTCCCGGCACCCGGCGCACCTGTGACCCCGACGACGTGCGCATTGCCGCCACGTCGGTACAGCTCTCCGACTGCCATGGGCGCTGCGGAATCGGCGTCGACGATCAGCGATATAAGGCGAGGGAGCGCTCGTTCGTCGCCCGCGGATGCGCCATCGATCAGGTCACGGATGTTCACACGGCGACACTAGACGCATGCGGCGACGTGGCGGGGCAACCCGAACCGATCAGGATCGGATGTCTCAGCCGGAAGCGATGACGTCGACGACACCCGGCACGCGGTCCTTCAGGATCCGTTCGATGCCGACGGTCACCGTCGTCTCCGAGATCGGACAGCCTCCGCACGCTCCGACCAACGTCAGGTTGACAGTGCCGCCGTTCACGCCTGCAAGGATGACATCGCCGCCGTCGGCCTGGAGCGCCGGCCGAAGGTAGTCCAGGGCTTCGTTGAGGAGGTCGATGTCGATCTCAGTGGCACCACTGACCGGACGTTCGACGACGCCGCCGATCTCGATGATGCTGCTCTCGATCCCTGAGGTCATGATTCTCCCGTCCCGCCATGATAGGCGCGTTGTTTCCAACACCTTCGTAGTGGGAAATGTTCCGCATCGAGCGACCGGCTAGACGCGCGTGACCGCAGCACCGAGCGATGCGAGGTTCGTGACGAAGCTGTCGTACCCACGGTCGACGTGCTGAGCATCGGTGATCAGCGTGTCGCCATCGGCACCGAGGCCAGCGATCGTGAGCGCCGCTGCTGCACGGATGTCACACCCGTCGACCTCGCAGCCGGACAGTCGATCGACACCCCGCACGACCACGTGTTGACCATCGGCATGGACGTCACCGCCCATCCTGTTGATCTCGCCGAGGTACCGGAAGCGCCCTGCGTATATGTTCTCAGTGACGATCGACGTCCCGTCGGCGGTCGCGAGGAAGGCGACGAGCTGAGGATGCATGTCGGTGTGGAATCCGGGGTACGGCAAGGTCGCGATGTCAACCGCGTTCGGACGATCAGGACCGGTGATCGTGATGGTCGACTCTCCGACCTCGACGACGCATCCGGTCGAGGCGAGTTTCTGCAGTTCCATCCGCAGATGTTCGGGGATGCAGTCCTCGACCGTGACCGTTCCTCCCGTGATCGCTCCGGCGACCAGGTATGTCCCTGCCTCGAGTCGGTCTGGCACCGTGCGATGGAGAGCGGGTTCGAGGCCGGGAACTCCGTGGATCTCGATCGTCGATGTGCCGGCACCGTCGATCTTGGCACCCATCTTCATGAGGAACTCGGCGAGGTCGGTCAGCTCCGGTTCCCTCGCCGCATTGCGGATCGTCGAGGTCCCTTCAGCGAGGACCGCAGCAAGTAGGAGGTTCTCGGTTGCACCGACGGACGGGAATTCGAGGAACACATCGGTCCCGTGAAGCCCATCGGGTGCGGACGCATGGAGCACGCCACCGGAGAGCTCGAAGTGCGCACCCATCGCCTCGAGCCCACGCACATGGAAGTCGATCGGACGTGATCCGAAGTCGTCGCCACCGGGCAACGCAACCCGAGCTTCGCCTGAACGGGCCAACAGCGCACCGAGCACGAGGATCGACGCCCGCATCTGACGGACGAGATCGAGCGGCGCCTCCGGGTTGGGTGATTCGGGCACGTTGATGAGCAACATCGTGCCGTCCCGGCGACACGTCGCCCCGACATGTTCGAGGACCCGTGCCATGATCTCGACATCGACGATGCGTGGCACGTTGTCGATGACGTGATCGCCGGGCGCGAGCAACGTCGCGACCATGTGCTTGAGTACGGCGTTCTTCGCTCCGAGGATCTTGACGGATCCAGACAGAGGGCGCCCACCGGTGACGAGAATCGAATCGGACATCAGCACGAGACTACGCGCTCGGACCCGATATTCGGCGTATCTCGCCCCCACCGACGACGTCTGACGACCGCCCTGCTGCGAGCGGAGTCCCACGCCGTGCGACCGTTTCGTTCGTCATCCACGAAGCGTGACCGACTCGAAGACGAGATCCGCGTGCGTTTCCCAGGAGTCGTTCGGCGCACGGAGCTCGACACCGATGGCCGAGGACGGTCCGGTCGGGAACACGAGGTGCCACATCTGACCGTCGGCATGGGTTCCCCACGATCGCTCGGCCCCACCAAGCATCCGGGCGGAGCGCTCAAACCTGCCCGCCCCCGCCTCCTCGAGGAGTGTCCAGAACGCCCTCGTGACCTCGGGTGTCCCCACCGGCCAGGATCCACCTGCTGCTTGGACGATCGCCTCCATGTTGATGAGACCCGCAGTCAGGAACGACGTGGTCGGGGCGAGTTCGTGCGATGCAGAGATGTACGTGTCCTGCACCTCGTACGACCATCCCTCGGGAACGATCACGCAGAAGGTCGCTGCGCACACCTCCTCGCCCGGTCCCGCGGTGGGAGCGTCCGGTCCCGATGAACACGCTGTGACGGCGAAAACGATCACCATCACGACGAGAGCGTTGCGCAATGCCATGGGGCGATTCTACGGGTGCATTTCGATTGACCCGCATGGACTACGCTCTGGAAATCCCCCTCTACAAGGAGATACCGGTGCGTATCGCTATCGGATCAGACCACGCAGGATTCGAGTTGAAACAGCGGCTCAAGGAACACCTCGAGGCAGCAGGGCACCTCGTTGAGGACGTCGGAACCGATTCGACCGAACCTGTCGACTACCCGGATTTCGCAGCGGCTGTCGCACGTGAGGTCGTGCACGGTCAGAGTGAACGGGGCATCGTCGTGTGTGGGTCCGGCGCCGGGGCGTCGATCGCTGCAAACAAGATCACCGGAGCGAGATCTGCGGTGGTCCACGACCACTACACCGCCCACCAGGCCGTCGAACATGACGACATGAACGTCCTGGCACTCGGGGCGAGGGTGATCGGCGAAACGACCGCGACCGAGATCGTCGACACCTTTGTCGGGGCAACGTTCTCGGGTGAGGACCGACACGCACGCCGACTCCGGAAGGTCGTCGAACTCGACCGCAACCGGGGCTGACCCGCCGAGGACCTTCATCGGTCGGTCTCACCGCCGGTCTGCGGACGGACGTCCCGAACCCCGGAAGGATTCTCCGGAGCCCACGACATGGGCCGGACTACCATCCTGCCCATGACCACGGAGATCGAACACGACCCCTCGCGGTATCTCAACCGCGAAGTCTCGCTGCTCGATTTTCAGGAGCGAGTGTTCCATCTCGCCACCGATTCAAGCCTCCCACTGCTCGAACGGGTCAAGTTCGTCGCCATCGTGTCGTCGAACATCGATGAGTTCTTCCAGGTTCGGGTTGCCGGGTTGGTCGAGCAGGCACGGAATGACATAACGACGTCGTCGCCGGACGGTCTCTCGCCCCAGGACCAGATCGAAGCAATCAGCGTGCGCGTCGGCGACCTCCAGAGCCGCATCGACGCGCTCTTCACCAAGGAACTGGTGCCCGAACTCGACGCGCATGACATCGCGATCGAATCGCTCGACGATCTCAACGACGCAGACCGCCGCTACGTCGATGCGGTGTTCGAGGACCAGGTGTTCCCGATCCTCACACCGCTGGCGGTGGA
>CAYTWC010000007.1:19455-22575 GCA_964441975.1 uncultured Acidimicrobiaceae bacterium
TCGCATCCGTTCCCATACATCTCCAACCTGTCGCTGAACATCGCCGTTCTGGTGCGCGACGACGATGGCAACACGCAGTTCGCGCGGGTGAAGATCCCGCCGAATGTCGACCGATTCGTCCAGATCGAATCCGACAACCGTTACATCCCCATCGAGCAGATCATCGCCGCCCACCTCTCACGGCTCTTCGGCGGCCTCGAGATCCTGGCGTGGTCGACGTTCCGCGTGACCAGGTCGGCCGACATCGCAGTCGAAGAGGACGAGGCAGATGATCTGCTTGCCGCGATGGAATCCGTGCTCCGCTATCGACAGCGCGCCGCCCAGGCGGTTCGGCTCGAGGTCGAGGCTGGCACGCCGGATGCCGTCATGACGATGCTGTTGACCGGACTCCAACTCGATGACCAGTCGGTGTACGTGCGGGATGCGCCACTCGGGCTGGCCAGTCTGTGGCAGTTCCATGGTCTGGCGCGACGAGACCTGAAGGACGAACCGTGGAAGCCGGTGACCCAGGCGCGGCTCGCCGAGGCTGAAGGCCGCTCACCTGACATGTTCGCGGAGATCCGCAATCGCGACATCCTCGTGCACTACCCATATGAGTCGTTCGCGACGTCAACCGCGGCCTTCCTGTCCCAGGCCGCTGCCGACCCGAACGTGCTCGCGATCAAACAGACGCTGTATCGCACCTCGATGGCGGACGACCCTGCGATCGGCGGTGAGGAAGCGATTGTCCGCACGCTGATGGCAGCGGCGGAAGCAGGCAAACAGGTCGTGGTCCTCGTCGAGCTGAAGGCGCGCTTCGATGAAGCCGCCAACATCAACTGGGCAAAGATGCTTGAAGCCGCAGGCGTCCACGTCGTCTACGGTGTGTCGGGCCTCAAGACCCATTCGAAGGTCCTGTTGGTCGTCCGCAAGGAAGCGGGCGGTATCCGTCGCTACTCGAACATCGGCACAGGCAACTACAACCCGAAGACCGCACGCCTGTACGAGGATCTCGCCCTGTTCACCGCCGATCCCGAGGTCGGATCCGACTTGTCGGAGCTGTTCAATCTTCTGACGGGACATGCGCGACCCACGAACTACCGCAGGATCCTCGTTGCACCCCACACGATGCGGTCCGGCGTGATCGACCGCATCCGCAAGCAAGGTTCCCACGGCCCTGCGGGGCGCATCATGTGGAAGATCAACCACCTTGTCGACACCGAGATCATCGACGAGCTCTATGCGGCAGCGCAGCAGGGCTGCCAGATCGACCTCATCGTTCGTGGGAACTGCTCGGTCCGCCCCGGTGTACGCGGTTTGTCGGACACGATCACGGTGCGTTCGATCGTCGGCCGCTTCCTCGAACACAGTCGTATCTATCGATTCGGAGGGACCGAGGGGAATCCGACCGAGCACCTGATCGGTTCGGCGGACATGATGACCCGAAATCTCAGCGGCAGGGTCGAAGCCCTCATCCGCGTCACGGATGACTCCCTCATCGAACGTATCGATCAGATCCTCGACGTTGCGATGCGTGATGACGCCTTGGCATGGACGCTCGAGGATCACACCTGGAAGAAGATCCCGACGATCGAGGGCATCGACACACAGGCCGTGCTGCGGGACCTGGCTCTCGAGCGGTCGGTCGTCGAGCCACTGTCTGGCCCCGCGGCGTGATTCACGCGGAGCGGCCGCCGAAAGAGTCCATTTGGGCTGCGGGTTGCGTCGTTGCCGACACATCCGCTGCCGAACCACGGTACCTGATCGCCCATCGCCCACGCTACGACGATTGGTCGCTCCCGAAGGGGAAGTTGAACAAGGGCGAGTCATTCCTCGATGCGGCGATCCGTGAAACACGCGAGGAGACCGGCATTCTCGGGAAGAAGCCGCTCCCCGTCGGAACGGTCGGATATCTGACCAAGGCCGGGAACCCGAAGGTCGTGCGGTGGTGGTTGACGAACCCGAAGAAGGGCAAGTTCAAGAAGAACTCAGAAGTGGACGAGGTCACGTGGGCCACGTTCGACGAGGCGAACGAAATCCTGCAGTATTCAAACGACAAGACCGTCCTCGATCGGGCCAACGACATGGTTCTCAATCGCTCAGCGGGGTCGATCCACCTCGTACGCCACGCTTCCGCCGGCGTACGGGATCGTACGGACCCCGAGGATGAACACCGTGGAATCGACAAACGTGGGAAACGCCAGCGGCGTGCAATCAGGGATCTGCTCCTCGGTCATCCCGTCACGAGAATCGGGTCTTCCCAGTTCGATCGATGCGTCCAGACCGTGCAGGAGATCTCAGACACCATCGGAATCCCCGTCGAACGAGAGATGGGACTGGCCGAAGGCACACACCCGAATCGCGCGGTCGGACTCATCAACGAGCTTCAGCAGGAGGCCGCCGTTCTCTGCTCGCACGGGGATCTGATCAGCGCACTCATAGGGCATTTCTTCGCCGAAGGCATCCCGATGGATGGTCCAATGGAATGGGAGAAAGGCAGCGTGTGGCACCTCCGGACGATCAAAGGGCGGGTCGTGTCCGGCGCCTACATTCCTCCGGCTGACTGATCGCTCAGTCCTGGGCGATCCAATCCTGGATGGCCATGGTCGCCGAAGCCAGGGAGTCTTCGAGTGTCTTGCCGCGGCTCTTGAGCGGAACGAGGGAGTGATCTCCCCCTTCGATCGTGACCAACTCGCCTTTCGGCATACTCGCCGCGACTTCGCCGACCAGGTCGGTGGGGCCCATCGGATCACGCGTTCCCGACACGAAGAGCATCGGCGTCGTCAGGGACCTCAAGTGGGCCGTGTCACGCGGCTCCTTCTTGCCCATCGCAACGAGCGGATATCCGAGAAACACCAATCCGTCGGCCTCGAACGCTGAGCTCGCGACGACGTGTCCACCGACGCGTCCGCCCATCGATTTGCCTGCAAGAACGACGCTGTCGACGTATCCGTTGAGTCGCCGAGCTGCCTCGGCGTGGATCGGGATGAGCTTCGGGAGCCGATCGGGCGCCTTGCGGCCCTCTTCGGTGTACAGGTAGTTGAACGTCAACGTCGGGAAGCCGGCGTGGACGAGATGGGATTGCATGGCGACCATCCACGGATGTGTGCGTCCGGCGCCAGCTCCATGTCGGTGAAGACC
>CAYTWC010000008.1:0-22436 GCA_964441975.1 uncultured Acidimicrobiaceae bacterium
ATCGATGCATGGTTGAGAGCGTCAGAGATGATTGCATCCTCAGCCCCGAGAACGGTTTCGAACAGTCCGCCGTTGGCATCCCAGCACGACGAGTAGAGGATCGTGTCGTCCTTGCGCAGGAACTTGCTGATCTCGTTCTCAAGGTCCTTGTGGACGGTTTGGGTCCCACAGATGAATCGGACCGAAGCCATCCCGTACCCGTGTCCATCGAGCGCACGCTTGGCCGTGTCGATGAGGTCTTCGCTGTTCGCCAGACCCAGATAGTTGTTGGCACAGAAGTTGATGACTTGTGATCCGTCGGCAAGCGTGATGATGGCGTCCTGGGGAGATGCGAGCACGCGCTCGGACTTGAAGAGCCCCGCTTCCTTGATGTCGGACGCCTCGTCGGCCAGGTGGTGCAGGAATCGTGTTGACATTGGACCTCCTCGATGGATTGTATGTCCGAACCCACGCGTCGTGGTCTGCGGGTGACCGCGGTCGAAAACCTGTTCGACCCGTACGATGGGGGGATGGCAGATGTCGGACCTACCGTGCTCGTCGTCGATGACGAACCCATTGTGCGCGAAGTCGTGTGTACCTACCTCGCCCGAGACGGGTTCTCATGCGTCGAGGCTGCCGATGGCGAGGCGGCCCTCGCCGCCATCGACGAGCACCAACCTTCGCTCGTGGTCCTTGATGTGATGCTTCCGAAGCTCGACGGATACTCGGTTCTCGCCAGGGTCAGGGAGATCAGCGACGTGCCGGTCATCCTTTTGTCTGCCAGGACGACGGAGACGGATCGATTGCTCGGTCTCGAACTCGGAGCCGACGACTACGTCGTCAAACCGTTCAGTGCACGCGAGGTGGCGGTTCGGGTTCGGAACGTCCTGAGGCGGGTTTCTGGTGGACCATCGGATGAGCCGCCCGTTGTCGTCGGTGACCTCGCGATCGACGCCCGATCCCGGGAAGTGACGATCAGAGGTGAGGCTGTCGCCATGCCGCCGCTCGAGTTCGATCTGCTCATGTGTCTGGCCTCGAGCCCACGTACGGTGTTCTCACGGGCGGAACTGCTCGAACGCGTGTGGGGTTCGAAGGCGGAGTGGCAGGACACGTCGACGGTAACGGTCCACATCAGGCGCCTCCGACAGAAGGTCGAGGTCGACCCGGACAACCCGACCCGCATCACGACCGTGTGGGGCCGCGGATATCGGTTCGAGACATGAGGATCGTGCTTTCCTCGATTGCGGCGGTCCTCGTCGGCCTCGCCCTGTTCGAGGTGACCATGCAGCCCTCGGGAGCAGAGCGGTTCGAACTCGCAGTGATATTCGGGATCATGGCGATCGTGTCGGGTCTTGCCGCCGTGTTCCTGCCCGTCATCGCTCGCCGTTCCCAGCGTCTGATAGTCACGCTGTTCTCGTTGTCGATGGTCAGCCTTGTGGTCGCCGCCGTAGGTCTCGCGATCGCAGCCAATCGTATGTTCTTCTCCGAGCATGACCTCACGCTCGTACTCGTGGTCCTCGGCTTCGGACTCGTGGCGTCGGTTGCGTTCGCGGTATCGGCGAGCAAGGGTTTGACCGAGGACGTCGAAAGAATGAGCGACACGGCGCGCCGTGTCGCGTCGGGTGAGCTCGCGGCTCGTACCGGCGTGCGCCGAGCCGACGAGATCGGGATGCTCGCCGAGGAGATCGATGAGCTCGCGAGTCAACTTGCTGCGGCAACGGAACTCAGGATTGCCGAAGAAGATCGACGTCACGAGTTCTTCGCTGCTGTGTCCCACGACCTCCGTACGCCGCTGGCATCGATGCAGGCCGCGGCCGAAGCCCTTGCAGACGGTGTCGCGAGCGATCCGGATCGGTATCTGAAATCGCTTCGTTCGGATCTCGACGTCATTGGATCGCTCGTCGACGATCTCTTCCTACTCGCTCGAGCCGAGGCTGGTGATGTAGCGGTCGAGTTCGAGTTGACCGATCTCACGGAAGTCGTAGACGAGACGATCGAGGTCATGAAGCCGGTTGCTGATCGCAACGCGGTCGCTCTCGAATTGGCTGCCGTCGATCGGTTTGTGATCGAAACCTCCGAGGCGGCAGTCGGCCGTGTGCTCCGGAACCTGGTCGACAATGCCGTACGTCATTCGCCGAGTGGATCGACCGTGTCGATCGGCATCGGTACCGATGAACCACCTGGAAGAGATGTCGTCGTGACCGTCGCCGACCAGGGGCAAGGCTTCGACGCCGCCTTCGCCGCCCAGGCATTCGAATCATTCACGAGGTCCGACACGGCGCGCACGCGCGACGGAGGTGGTGCGGGCCTCGGGCTTGCGATTGCGCGGGCGCTCGTCGACGTCCTCGGAGGTCGGATATGGATCGAACCGGGGACGTCCGGCGTCGTCAAGGTGTCGCTTCCCGTGAACCAGAACGCTCGCTGATCCCTAGGTCGCGAGTGCGGCGATCGCAAAGACAGCCAGGACGATTCCGCTCAGCTGGACCTTCGTTGGACGCTCTCGGAGAACGGCCACGGCGGCAGCGACGGTGAAGACGGGATAGAGGCTGCCGAGAACAGCGTTGACGCCGACGGGCCCGCGTTGCACGGCCAGCAGGATCGCGATGTTTCCTCCCATGTCGAGGGCCCCTGACGCTGCTACCAGTCCCCATGCCCCTTTCGGTACTTTCGGCACGATGCTCGACAGGGTCAAGACCGCGATTCCGATCGGTATGGACACGCTCCGGGCTGCGACCAGCGGCCACACACCAGAATCCTCGCCGGTCTGGCCCATCATGACGAAGAACACCCCGAAACACAGCGCAGTCAGTATCGCCTGGAGGAACAGGCGTCGGTCGAGTGGGTCGTGGGCGCCGGGTTCGCGTGCGAGCAGTAGGACGGCTACGAGGGCGAGGGCGATCCCCGCCCACTGGACCGCCGTGATCGACTCGCCGACGGCGACGGCGTAGATCACGGGGACGACGGCTGCCCCCGTCCCGATGATGGGTGCGACGATCGACATCTTCCCTGCGGCGAGCGTGGCGTACAGGAGTGCAAGTCCCCCCAGCCCGATCATTCCTGCGAGCGCGCCCCACACGAGATCGGATCGGGTGACGCCCGGCGCAGCGAGGACTATTGCACCGACAACGAGCACGGGAATGCCGAAGATCTGGGTCCAGGTCGCCACCGTCCATGCCGTGACGCGGCGGGTCGCGAAGCCTCCGATGAAGTCAGCAACACCGAAGAGGGCGGCCGATGCTATGGCGAGAAGCTGTGGCATCGTCCGGAGAGTACGGGAGGTCCGGTACTGGTTCGTCGACCGGCGCGGCCGGTTACTCGATTGGGCGAGTGAGTAGCATCGCAGGAGGAGGTGGGCGTTGGCACATCGACTCGACCACAAGCGAATCGTCGTCACTGGTGCAACCGGCATCGCGGCGTCAGCGGCTCGCGAGTTCGCGCGAGAGGGTGCGCATGTATTCATCATCTCTCGCGAGCCGGATGGGTGTGCAGCGCTCGCTGAAGAGATCCGGGCCCATGCAGGCCACGCAGACTGGGCAGCGGCGGACCTGACGGACGAGGACGCGACGGTCGATGCGTTCAAGTCGGCGCTCTCGGGACTTGGCGGTTTCGACGGCCTCTATGCGGTCGCCGGTGGAAGCGGTAGACGTTTCGGCGATGGTCCGCTGGACGAGATCCCGCTTCGTGGCTGGAACGAGACGTTGTCGATGAACGGACATCCTGCATTTCTCGCTGCACGCGAAACCATCCGGGCAATGCTGGTGAGGCGAGCGACGAATCAGCACGCAACCGGATCGATCGCGATCGTTTCGAGTGTGCTCGCGTACGCACCCTCCCCAGAGATGTTCGCTACGCACGCATATGCGGCGATCAAGGGAGCAGAGATCTCGCTCGCCACGTCCATGGCGGCGTACTACGCACCGCAGGGAATTCGGGTCAACGTGATAGCGCCCGGTCTTGTGAACACCCCGATGGCAGCGCGGGCAGCAGGCGACCCGGCGATCGTCGGATTCGCCCGCAGGAAGCAACCGCTCGTCGGGGGTCTCCTCGATCCGGAGGAGCTCGCACCTCTCGCGACGTTCCTCATGGCGGATGAATCGAGGGCAGTGACAGGTCAGACCATCGCCGTCGATGGCGGATGGAGTGTCACCGACGCCCGGTGATTCGCACAGAGGCGTTGCGGCACGGAGCGAGCACTTCTAAGATGTCTATACATTTGTTTTTCTGCTGACGCGATACAGCGTCGACGACAGGAGTGAGGATGTCCGCAGTAGACGACGGTTGGGCGCTGGCGGAGGAGTGGTTCGACAGGGCCGCTGACCTCCTCGAACACGTGCGGACCACCCAGGCGGAGCCGATCAGGCAAACCAGTGTCCTTGCGGCAAGAGCCATCGCCGGCGGCGGGCTGGTCCATCTGTTCGGAACCGGTCACTCTCGAATTCCACTCGAGGAGATGTTCCCGAGGTATGGCTCGTTTCCCGGTTTCCATCCGATCGCCGAGCTCTCGATGACGTTCCACACCCAGATCACAGGGGCCAACGGTCAACGTCAGGCGATGTTCATCGAACGGGTCGAAGGTCTCGGAGAGGTCATACTGTCGAACTTCAACTTCGGTGAAGACGACGTGATGATCGTCTTCTCGTCCGGTGGGACCACTGCGGTCCCGATCGATGTTGCGATCGGCGCCAAAGAGCGAGGGATGCCGGTGGTTGCGGTGACCGCCGTCGAGCAGTCCCTCGCCAGCCCGTCCGGCCACTCCTCTGGGACGCGTCTCCTCGATCACGCTGACATCGTCATCGACCTCGGTACACCGATCGGCGACAGCCTCGTGCAGGTGGGTGGCATCGAAACCCGAGTCGGTCCGGGCTCGACGATCAGCAACACGGCCATCGTGAATGCAATCAAGGTCACGACTGCATCGATCCTCGAGTCGATGGGTGCCCTTCCGCCGGTGCTGTCATCAGGCGCGGTCGTCGGTGCCGAGCGCTCCCCACAACTCTTCGACGCCGCATACGCAGACCACGGTGACCGCATGGCGCGGATCCTGGCCAACTCTGACGGGCGGGAGCAGTCGGAGTGACGTGACGCCGACATGCGAGGAGTGGACGCCACCTTGTTTGTTCGACAAACAACCGACTTACGACTTGACAACTACAAAAGTCTGTGGTTTCGTGTACAAAGTATGGCGACCAGTCTTCGGAAATTTCCGAACCCGATGGAGTCGCCCGGACAGCTGCTGGAGCTCGTCCGGGCTGCCGATGGCATCACGAGGAGCGACCTCGTCGAGATGACCGGACTCGCCCGATCAACCGTCACGCAACGCATCGACTCACTCATCGACGCCGGGTTCGTTGTCGAAGCAGGAGAAGCCCGATCAACCGGTGGCCGCCCGCCGACCATTCTCCGTTTCAACAGCGAATCCGGCGTCGTCCTCGTCGCAGACCTCGGGGCGACCCATGCTCGGTTCGCCGTGACGTCGCTCGACGCGACCGTCCTGGCCGAGTCGACGCGTGATCTGTTGATCGCAGACGGACCCGAGTACGTGCTGTCGACGACCATGAGGGTGTTCGATGAGTTGCTCGGTGCCGCAGGAAAGACGGATGACGACGTCCGCGGCGTAGGTATCGGTGTGCCGGGTCCGATCGACTTCGCCGCCGGTCGCCCATCGGATCCACCAATCATGCCCGGTTGGCACGACTATCCCGTCGGTGACCGGTTCGTCGAGCGTTTCGGCGGGCCCGTCCTCGTGGACAACGATGTGAACATCATGGCGTTGGGGGAGTTCTGGAGTTCCTCGCCTCGCCCCGAGTCCATGATCGTGCTCAAGATCGGGATCGGCATCGGTGGCGGCATAATCATCGACGGCCACGTGCACAGGGGTGCCAAGGGTGCGGCCGGCAACGTGGGTCACATCCAGACGGATACCGATGAGATCTGCAACTGCGGAAACGTCGGGTGTCTCGAAGGTGTGGCAGGCGGTGCTGCCCTCGCCAAAGCACTCAGGGACAAAGGTCTGCCGGCCTCGAACACGCGGGACGTCGCAATGCTCGCCGGTCGCGGCGATCCCGACGCCGTGCAGGCGGTCAGGGCAGCGGGCAGGCGGATCGGCGGGATGCTTGCCGGTGTCATCAACCTCCTCAACCCCGACGTCATCGTCGTGAACGGGGACCTCGTCGCTGCGGGCCAACCTCTGCTCGCCGGTCTACGGGAAACGATCTATCGACGCTCGACGGCGCTCACCACCAACGACCTGCAGGTCAAAGCCTCGGATCTCGGCGATCGCGCCGGAGTCATCGGGGGTGCCGTTCTCGTGATCGAACGAGTCGTTGCACCCGCCGTCGTCGACGAGCTGATCCAATCTCGCGTCGGAGCCGTCGCATGATCGGCCTACCTCACCATTCTTTCGACGAGGTCAATCCCGCAGTCTGCTGCGGGACCCGCCGCGCGAAGGCGAGCCGCTTGAGGCTCGGAAGTAACCAAGAAGGAGAGAATCGATGAAGAAGATGACCAAAGGCCTCCAGGTCGCGGTCCTTCTGCTCGTGCTTGCTCTCGTGGCTGCGGCTTGTAGCAGCGACGACGGGGGCGACACCACCACGACCGCCGGTGACGGCGGCGAGGCGATGACATACACCATTGGTGTATCCAACAACGTCGTCGGGAACTCGTGGCGTGAGCAGATGATTTGCGCAATCAAGGCCGAGGCGAAGGTTCGCGGAAATGTTGATGAAGTGGTTCTCCTGAACCGTGACACCGACACCGCAGGCCAGATCAGTGACATCACCAGCCTCATCTCCCAGGGCGTGGATGCCATCATCCTCAACCCGGGCGATCCTGAGGCGTTCAATGCGGTGATCGAGGAAGCCGTCGATCAGGGCATCGTCGTTGTCGTCGTCGACAACGGGGTGACGACCGACGCGGCGTACCTTGTCTCCAACGACCAGGTCGCATACGGTGAGCTCGGCGCTCGCTGGCTCTTCGAAGAGCTCGGCGGCGAGGGCAACGTTGCGTACATGCGTGGAATCGACGGCGTCGGTGCAGACACCGACCGTGACACAGGATTCCAAGCAGCACTTGCCGACTACCCGGGTATCACCATCGTGTCCGAGGTGTTCACTGGCTGGCAGCCCACAGAGGGTGCCCAGCAGGCGCTCGAGATCCTGACGACGCAAGAGGTCGACGGCATCTGGACGTCGGGAATCGACTACTCCGTGGTCGAGCAGTTCCCGGTCGCTGGTGTCGACTACGTACCTGTCGTCGGTGCTGACAACAACGCATTCATCGGCCAGCTCATCGAGCTGCAGGGTGAGGGGTTGACCGGCGTTGCCGTGTCGAACCCACCGTCTGTCGGCGGTGCCGGTGCGGCAGTCGCACTTGACATCCTTGAAGGCAAGGACGTCTCGAAGCGCACACTGTTGACGCCTGTCGCTCTGTCGAGCCAGGAAGAGCTCGAATCCGTCTATGTCGAGGGACTGACCGAAGGCTGGAGCTCCTACATGGAGATCGAGCCGTACACCCACTACACGTCGGACGACGTCATCGCCTGCAAAGGCCCTGGCGAGTGATCTGACCGGATGCGACGGGGGCCCCGAAATCGGGGCCCCCTTCCATCCGACCCTGCCTGACCACACAGTCACACTCATTCCACCCATTCCCGAATCCAGCGAGCGCCTGTGGACACACCCACCCCACTTCTCACAACCGAAGGTGTAGCCAAGAGCTACGGTCCGGTTGTCGCGCTCCGCTCCGTCGACCTGTCAGTCGCACCGGGCGAGATCCACGCCCTGCTCGGCGCAAACGGTGCAGGCAAGTCGACTCTCGTCAAGATCCTCTCCGCCGTGTTCTCAGGTGACGCAGGCACCATCCTCATCAACGGCGAACCTGTCAACCTCACCGGGCCGAGCGACGCCACCGCAAAAGGCATCTCGACCGTCTTCCAGGACCCAGCACTCATCCCCGACCTCTCGCTCGACCAGAACCTCACGATCTCCGGTCTGTCGAAGGCCGACATCCGCCCGTGGCTCGAACGTCTCGAACTCGCTGAGCTTGACACCGGCTTGCTCGTACGCGACATACCGCTTGCCACGCTTCGGCTCGTCGACCTTGCGAGGGCGCTTGCGCACGATCCCCAGCTCCTCATGCTCGACGAGATCACAGCGGCACTCACGCCTGAACAGGCTGCCCTCGTGTTCGATGTAGCCCGGGAATGGAAGACGACCGGCCGATCGGTCCTGTTCATTTCCCATCGGCTGTCAGAGATCCTCGATATCTGTGACCAGGCGACGATCCTGCGGAACGGGCACGACGTCGCCCACCTCAGTCTTGACGGTGTGGAAGAACCTGAACTCGTGGCGGCAATGCTCGGAGAAGAACTTGCGTCGGCCGTGCAGGAGGTCGACTCGGATGCCAGCGAGTCGGACCCCGTGGGTCTTGGCGCGGTCGCGCTCGAAGCAGACGATCTCCACTTCCGCGGTCGGGTGAACGGGGTTTCGTTCGAGCTCCGCCGAGGGGAGATCCTCGGCATCACAGCCCTCGAAGGTCAGGGTCAAGACGACCTGTTCAACCTCTTGTCGGGTGACCACCGCCCCACGGCCGGAACGGTGCTCGTCGACGGTGAGCCGATGCACGCACATTCACCGTACAACGCCATCCGCAAGGGCGTCGCTCTCGTTCCCGGAGATCGCAAGGAAGCCCTGTTGCCCCAACGTTCGGTGAGAGAGAACCTTGCGACCCCGCTGTACAACCGGATCGGGCGATGGTTCCGTCTCCGCCGCAACGAGGCGTCGCGGGTCGAAGCCGCCGTGCAGCGACTCGACATCGACACGAGAGCGGCGAGCGAGGTGCAGCGTCTGTCCGGTGGGAATCAGCAGAAGGTCACCATCGGCAGGTGGCTCGTCGCCGGATTCGACGTGTTGTTGTGCTTCGATCCGACACGAGGCATCGATATCCAGACGAAGTCCCAGATCTACGACCTCCTCAAAGAGCTCGCGGCATCGGGATCGGCAGTGCTTCTGTATACGAGTGAGCTCAGGGAGATCCCGATCGTCTGTGACCGGGTCCTGGTCCTGTATGACGGCCGGGTCGTGCATGAACAAGAGGCGGCGACTGCCACCGAGGAGATACTCCTCACCGCTGCCCATGCATTGGAGTCGGCGTGACAGCAGCGACACCGGCAACCAACGAGACCGCAGCGACGTCGTCGGGTTTCCGCCGATGGATCCAGCGCCACGGCTGGACGGCGGGGGTGTGGATAACGTTGCTGATCCTCGTCGTGTGGTACTCGACACTGATCCCCAAGTTCGGGTCGTTCCAGGTGGCCAACATCATCAACGGAGGCACATCGTGGGTCTTCCTCGCGGCGGCCCAGGCCGTGGTGGTCATCGCCGGTGGTATCGATCTCGGGGTCGGAGGCATGCTCGTCCTCACCAGCGCGGCAGGGGCCCAGTTCATGGATGGTCAACCGTTCGGTGTCATCCTGCTCATCGCAATCGCGATCCTGATCGGTGCTGCGGTTCTCAACGGTGTCGTCGGGTGGATCATCACCGTCTCGAAGGTCCCGGACATCGTCGTGACGCTCGGTTCGCTCTACATCTATCAAGGTCTCGCCTTGATGATCCTTCCGAAAGTCGGTGGTGGTTCGAGTGAGTCATTCCGCTGGATCTTCACGGGATCGGGAAGCGGGATCAGCTCGAATCCATGGCCTGCCATCGTTGTCATCGCGGTTCCGATCTTCATCGTGGCCTGGTGGATCGGGCGTACACGGACGGGGCTCTCGATATACGCACTCGGCTCGGATGCGAACGCTGCTTTCCTTTCCGGAGTCAATGCGCAGCGCACGAAGATCATCTCGTACGCCCTCGCAGGTGCGCTGTCCGCCGTTGCGGGATTCTCGTCCCTGGCCATCTCGGGTGTGGGGAACGCCACGACGAACGGTGGCAACCTCACCCTCAATTCGGTTGCAGCGATCGTTCTGGGTGGCGTGGCCCTCACCGGCGGCATCGGGTCTCTGATTGCGGCCGTTCCGGCAGCGATCATCCTGTTCTTCTTCAACCCGATCCTCAGTGCACTCGGGGTGAACCCGAACTATGCCCAGGTCATCCAAGGCGTGCTGATCGTCATCGTGATGATGGTCGCCGGTCTGCTCGAATGGCGAAGGCGGAGACGGAAATGACACAGATCCGAAAGCCCGGGATCGAAGGTCAAAGCTCCGCATCGGCCGAGAAGATGTCGGTGGGTAGGCGCATCGCTGCCCGCCCTCAGATCGTTCTCGTCGGTGTCCTGGTCCTGCTCATCGTCGTTACCTTCCTCATCCAGCCGACGTACCTCGTGCGAGATGGCTCTTTCACGTTGTCGGGGCTGCGTAACTCGGTGCTCTTCGCCGTCCCGATCGGCATCCTCGCGGCCGGGCAGACGACGTTGATGCTCACCGGCGGTATCGACCTTTCGATAGCGATGATCGCTACCGCATCGGCCTATGTCACCGCCAATCAGTCGCCCGAAGGGGCAGCGATCGCGATTGTTCTCGGGCTCGTCGTGGGTCTGATCGCAGGAACCGTCAATGGTGTCGGAGTCGGCGTGTTTCGGGTGAACCCGTTGATCATGACCCTCGCCATGTCAGGCATCCTGCTCGGCCTCTTCACCCAGTGGGCAACGACGATATTCGCGGGGTCGACCCGCATGCCCGAGTTCGTCGTCGACCTCGGACAAGGAACGCTGTGGGGGGTCATTCCATACGCCTCCCTCGTGTGGGCGGTGCTCGCAGTCTTCGTGGTTCTCATGTTGCGCAAGACCGGCTTCGGCAGGAACCTCTACGCGCTCGGGGACAACCTGATGGCATCGCGCCTGGCCGGTATCCGATCGTGGCAGGTCCTGGTGGCCGCGTACGCGCTTTCAGGACTCCTTGGTGCCATTGCCGGAATCCTCATGGGTGGTCGCATCGGTGCGGTCGATCTCCAACTCGCGGGGTTCCTGCTGCTCCCTTCGGTCGCTGCCGCAGTCATCGGCGGGACCTCGATCTTCGGTGGAGTCGGCACATACACGGGAACGATTCTCGGTGCCCTCATCCTCGGGGTCCTTCAATCGTTACTCACGTTCCTGAATGCAGGTGAGGCCGTCCAGCAGGTGCTGTACGGATCAATCGTTCTCGGTCTTTCGTGGGTGTATGCATCGTTGTCCAGATCGCAGTAGGGGTGGGTGTGAAACAGTTGTCTCAGATACATGCAGGGGTGGTCGGCGTCGGCTTCATCGGTGTCGCGCACATCGAAGCTCTCCGTCGAATAGGTGTCAACGTACTCGGCATCGTCGGATCCGATCCGGATCGCGCGCGCCGCAAGGCAGCGGAACAGGACCTTCCGAAGGTCTACGACAGCATCGAGGATCTGTTGGCCGAGCCAGCGATCGATGCGGTCCACATCGCGTCTCCCAACAACGTCCACTTCGACCAGGCAATGGCTGTCATCCGTGCGGGCAAGCACGTGATCTGTGAGAAGCCGCTGGCCATCACGTCCGGTCAATCCGCGGAACTCCGGGCGGCTGCTCGCGAGGCAGGCGTCGTCCACGCCGTCTGTTTCAACCTGCGCTTCTATGCCGGGGTGCTCGAGTCGAGGGCCAGGGTGAGCCACGGCGATCTCGGCGGGATCAATTTCGTCACGGGCAAGTACTTCCAGGATTGGCTGCTGAAGGACACCGACTGGAACTGGCGCCTCGTTCCCGACGAGGCAGGCGAGTTGCGTTCTGTCGGGGACCTCGGGTCACACTGGCTGGATCTCGCCCGATTCATGACGGGCCAAGACGTCGTCGAGGTGTTGGCCGATCTCCATACCTTCGTTCCGATCAGACGGCATCCCGCCGGGCCCGTCGAGACCTTCGCTGCATCGACCGGAGATGAAGATCTGATCGAGGAGGAGATGAGCAGCGACGACGCGGCGAGCATCATGCTTCGGTTCTCCGGTGGGGCCAGAGGGCTGACAGCCATTTCCCAGGTGTCGGCAGGTCGGAAGAACGCGATCAGCTTCGAGATAGATGGGTCGGAATCTTCCGTTTCGTGGTTCTCAGAGAACCCAGACATGCTGCTCATCGGGCACCGTGGGCGCCCGAACGAGTACCTGCACCGTGATCCGTCACTCATGTACCCCGAGGTGGCGCCACACATCGGCTATCCGGGCGGTCACGTCGAGGGGTACCCGGACACGTTCCGAGCGCTGTTCGATGCGGTGTATGCCGATATCGCTGCGGGTCGACCCGCAGATGAGCCCGACTATCCGACGTTCGCCGACGGGCATGATGCGTTGCTCGTCACCGAAGCCGTGGCCCGGAGCGCCAGCGAACAGCGATGGGTCAAAGTCGACCGACAAGGAGGAGCACGATGAAGCTAGGACTGCTGACCGCACCGTTCCCGGAGACACCACTCGAGGAGGTTGCCGACTGGGCCGCTGCAAACGGATTCGAATCGCTTGAGGTCTGCTGCTGGCCGAGCGATGTCGGAGAGACCCGACGGTACGGCGGGATCACCCACATCGATGTCGACGGTTTCACCCAGGACAAGGCGGACGGGATCAACGCGATGCTCGCGTCGAAGGGTCTCACTGTTTCGGGACTCGGCTACTACCCGAATCCGCTCCATCCCGACGCTGACCACCGCACGCTCGTCCAGGGACACATCAAGAAGGTCATCACGGCTGCTGCCATGATGGGCGTGCCGGTCGTCAACACCTTCATCGGCGCGGACGGTTCCAAGACCCAGGACGAGAACTGGGAGGCAGCAAAGAAGGAATGGCCGCACATCGTGGAGCACGCCGAAGCGGCGGGCGTCAAGATCGCCATTGAGAATTGTCCGATGATCTTCTCGCACGATGAATGGCCTTCTGGGCACAACGTCGCCTATTCGCCGCGCATATGGCGCGAGATGTTTGCGGAGTTCGGCGACACGGTCGGCTTGAACCTCGATCCCTCCCACTTGATCTGGCAGATGATCGACATCGAACGGGTCATCGCCGAGTTCGGGGATCGTATCTACCACGTCCACGCAAAGGACCTCGAGATCGACGAGGACGGCCTCTATGAACACGGCATCCTCTCGGCGGGAATCGGCTGGCAGGTCCCTCGCCTTCCCGGTCTCGGGGACGTCGATTGGCGCGCGTTCATGTCAGCGATGTATCGCGCGGGCTACACCGGCGACATCACGGTCGAGCATGAGGACCGGGCATTCGAGGAGACCGACGAACTGATCAAGAGTGGATTCCTTATCGCACGCGACGTTCTCCGACCGTACATCCACTAGGTGTCGAACACGTGAGGGACGCACAGCATCTCGGAGCGTATGACGTCGTCGTCGTTGGTTCCGGTGCGGCTGGATCGGCCGCAGCGATCGCTGCGGCCCGATCGGGTGCGTCGACGCTGCTGATCGAGAAGTTGCCGTTTCTCGGGGGCAATTCAACCGCTGTGCTCGACACGTTCTACGGCTTCTATACGCCGGGTGAGCGATCGTTGAAGGTTGTCGGAGGCATCGGGGACGAAGTCGTTGCGCAACTCGAACGATACGGGCCGGTACTGCACCGACCGAACACCTATGGGGCGGGCATGGGTGTGACGTACGTAGCCGAGCACCTCAAGGTGGCTTGGGAGGACCTCGTAACCGGATCAGGATGTGATGTACTGCTGCACGCATTCGTGCAGGACGTCGTCGTCGACGATGGCTGCGTGAACGGACTTCTCGTCGCGACGAAGGCGGGCCTCGCCACGATCTCCTGCAGTGTGGTTGTCGACACCTCTGGCGACGGCGACGTCTGCCATCACGGCGGCTTCGGCTACGAACTAGCCGGCGAGATCGATCCGGCGCAGACGCTCACGACGACTTTCCGGATGATCAACGTCGACAACGACCGGCGAGCCACGATCACCAAAGACGAACTCCATGGGTTGATGGCCGAGGCCGCCGCTACGGGGGACTACGACCTTCCACGCAGGGAAGGATCGGATCACATCACTCCGGTGGACGGCATGACCGCCACGGTGATGACCCGACTCGATCAGGTCCGGATCGTCGATGGTGTCACCATGAATGCAACGGATCCTCGCATCCTCACCGAAGCAGAGATCTCCGGTCGGCGTCAGGCGGTCGAGTATGCGCGGTTCCTCGTCGACTTCGTGCCGGGGTACGAACGTGCCTCCATCGGTGCGCTTTCTTCACAGATCGGTATGCGAGAGACCCGCAGGGTGTACGGCGACTACAGGGTGACCAGGGACGACGTCCTGTCCGCACGGCAATTCGACGACCAGATCGCCCTGTGCGGTGCTCCGATCGAGGACCACCACGGCGGGTCCGGCACCGGCACGACCTGGGAGTACCTCCCCGACGGTGAGGCCGTCGGTATCCCGCTCAGCTCGCTGATCGTCCGCGACTCGACGAACACGTTGGTGGCCGGGAGATGCTTCTCGGCAACGCACGATGCACAGGCCTCGATCCGCTCGATGGCCCAGTGCATGGCGATGGGCCAGGCGGCGGGTGTCACGGCGGCCTTGTCGGTGACCTCGCGTGATGTCCGCGCAACACGCTTCGGCGATGTTCGGCAGGCGCTGGTGTCCGGTGGTGCTGTCCTGTCGATGGCCGAGCACGGATGATCCCGCAAGGCACTGTCCGTACCGTCACCGGGGATGTCAACGCGAGCGAGCTCGGCGTGACCTACATGCACGAGCACCTCATCATCGACAGCCCGACTGTCGAACGACTTTGGCCCCACATCCACCTGCCGAGTGCTCAAGACGCCATCGCTGAGCTTGCGCCGTGTGTCGGCGCCGGCGTCGGCACGATGGTCGATGCCATGCCGATGGCCTCCGGTCGGGGTCCGGAGCGACTTGCGAAGATCAGCCGGGCGACGGGAATCCACATCGTCATGGCCACCGGTCTCCACACTGTCAAGTACTACGAAACGATGCCATGGATCGGCGAGGCGACGCCACAACAGCTTGCGGCGTGGTTCATCGCCGACGTCGAACAGGGAGTCGAGGCTTCGGATCACCTCGGAGACCTGACGCAACGGACATCCCATCGGTGCGGGATCATCAAGGTTGCAACCTCACACGACGGTATGACGGACCGTGCACGGCGACTCTTTGAAGCTGCTGCGGTCGCATCCGCTGAGACCGGCGCTCCGATCCTGACGCATTGCGAAGAAGGTGAGGGCGGCGTCGAGCAGATCGAGGCCCTTGTCGGTCTCGGTGTCCCGCTCCACAGAGTTGTCATGTCCCACACAGACAAGGTCGTCGACCCCGGGTATCACACCTACCTGCTCAGCTCGGGCGTGAATCTCGAGTTCGACCAGGCATTGCGTCAGACCGAGTCCGCTGTCGATGGAACAGCAGCACTGCTCGCATTGCAGATCGAACGCGGCTATGTCGATCAGCTCATGTTGGGAACAGACGGCGCCCGACGGTCGTTGTGGTCGGCCCTCGGTGGGTCCCCCGGTCTCGCCTGGTTGGCAGGCCCGTACCGTGAGATCCTCGAGACCGTCGGGATCGATGCTGACGCGCAGGACCGACTGTTCGTGAGGAACCCGCAGCGGTTCCTCGCCGGAGCCGCTGTCGCCGGCTGATGCGACGACCAGCATCGGACATCGCACCCATGCCTAGAGTCGAGTGCGACCAGGGCAACCAAGGGTGGGAAACAAGTACCGCATGCAAGAAGAACACGAAGGGGCCGGGACGCAACCAGGGGGCGGCGACACTGTGATCGCCGAGCACGATGTCGAGGCCCGCATGTCCGACGGCACCATCCTGCGAGCAGACATCTATCGCCCTGCTGATGGAGGCCCGTACCCGACGCTCGTGTGCCGGACCCCATACAACAAGCGTTGGCAGCGGTTCGTTGACGACTCGATCGCCATGGCGGACCACGGGTACATCGCAGTCGTCCAAGACGTACGCGGGCGGTACACGTCCGATGGCGATTTTGCATGGCAGTTCCGAGACCGTGACGAAACGCCGGAGGCGTCCGATGGATATGACACGGTCGAGTGGGCTGCCCGCCTACCGGATGCGACGGGTGATGTCGGAGTCTGGGGCCATTCCTATGACGGATGGAACGGGTGGATGGCCGCTTCGGGCAGACCGCCGAGCCTCAAAGCCTTGGTCGCGAGTGGCATTTCACAGAACCTGCACGACATGACCCCTGGCATCTTCGAGACGGGACGACGTCTCCTGTGGAGCTACAAGATGGCATCCGACATGCGTCGACGAGAGGGCAGGGTCGATGGCCCACATACGCCCGACGAAGCCGTTGAGATCTGGGACTATGTCTTCCGAGGCAAGTACCTGTGGCGACTCCCGATCGGGGACATCCCCGAGTCCGTATTCGGTGGCCTCTACGAACAGTTCCAGACCTACCTGCGGTCCCAGGATGTCGAGTTCTGGCACCTTGGGGATCTCCACAGTGAGGTCGACGTCCCCGTGCTCCAGATCACCGGTTGGTGGGATCGGCTCATCGGGGCGGCCGACAACTACACAGGATTGGCTGCGAACGGGCAGCAGGCCACGCGTGACCAACACAGACTCGTCATCGGACCGTGGGGCCATGATGTCACCGGGTTCACCGAAGCGGCGGGACCGGTGGACTACGGACCGGCCGGAAAGGTCCGCTATGTCGACATGATGATCCCGTGGTTCGATCACTTCCTCAAGGGTGTCGGGACACCGTTTGGGTCCGAGGAACCGGTACAGCTGTTCGTGCTCGGTGAGAACAGATGGCGAGGGGAGAAGACGTGGCCGCTCGAGCGAACCGAGGATGCCGTCTACTTCCTGGAGAGTCACGACGGTGCCAACACGCTCGAAGGCGACGGTCGACTCACACAGGGTGAGCCGCCAGCCGAAGGCTCCGACACATTCACCTACGATCCGTCCGATCCGGTGATGAGTCTCATGGCGCCCGACTTCCAGGCCGCGCCTGTCGATCAAGCTCCGCGAGACCGTCGGAGTGACATTCTCGTCTACGAGACAGACCCGTTCGAGAGTGACACCGAGTTCACGGGACCGGTCGTCCTCAACCTGTGGGCGTCGACGGACGGGCCCGACACCGATTGGGCCGCGACCTTGGCCATCGTCGACACGGAGGGATTCGCGATCAACTTGACCTACGGCATCGTTCGTGCCCGCTATCGAGATGGGATCGAATCGCCGAGCCTGCTCGAACCCGGCGTGCCCTACGAGTACCGAATCGAGCTCAATCCGATTGGAATCGTGTGCAAACCGGGTGAGCGTCTCCGTCTCTACGTGACCAGCTCCGACTTCCCGAACTTCGACCGGAACCACAACACGGGCGCCGACTTCTGGGAGGACTCGACGCTGCGAACGGCCAAGCAGAAGGTCTTCCACGGGTCACCGAGGCCGTCGAACCTCGTTCTTCCGCTCGTACCGGGTGACGCTGGCTAGTAGTTGGTCCAGCCACCGTCCACGGTCAGTACCTGCCCGGTGATGAAGTCGCTCGCAGGGCTCGCGAGGAACTGGATGGCTGCTGCGATGTCCCGCACCGCTCCGCGGTATTTGAGTGCCTGGACCTGCTTCATCCAAGCCAGCGTCTTTTCCGGATCCGCACCGTCCTCGAGTTCCTTCTCCACCGGGATGGCGCCGGGGATGACACAGTTGACGCGGATCCCGTTCTCGCCTTCGCACCGCGACAGCGAACGGGTGAAAGAGACGATGCCGCCCTTCGTGGTCACATAGTCGAGCGCCCGCGGATCACCGAACGTCGACATGACGGATCCGATCGTGATGATCTTGCCGTACTGCTTCTTTCGCATCCCGTCGACAACAGCCCGTGCGCCGACGAAAGCACCGCGAAGGTTGACCTGCATCTTGTTGTCCCATTCCTCGACGGTGAGTTCGTCCCAGGGGATCTTTGTCCCCTGCACCGCGTTGAGAACGAGCACATCCGGATCTCCGAATGTCGAAGCAACCGTCGCAGCCGCGGACTCCATGTCTTCCTTGCTCGATGCGTCTGCCTTGATGGCGATCAACCGATCCGAACCCATCTCCTCGACAAGCGCGTCCGAGAGCTGTTCGTTGCGTTCGGTTCCGCGGTGTGTAATCGCAACCTTCGCACCCGCTGCGACGAAGTGGCGAGCCGTGGAAGCGCCGATGCCACGGGTTGCACCCGTGATGATGGCAACCCGGCCGTCGAGCGAGAAGGGATCGGAGGAGATTGGGTCAGTCAGGATTTCCATGTGCGGCAACTTTCTGTAGCGGAATGGTGATGTGGATCGGGTGTCGAGTGCCGATGCGAGCGTTCGATACACACCGGCCTAAGGGCCGGTCGCATTGTGGCATCACCTCGTACGGTATGTGGACGCACCCGTCGGTATGTGGCAAATCGTTTTCGGGTCCGGAGTACCCGACGTGTCAGCGGCCCGTATGAACTACCAGATGCTCCAACCGCCGTCGACCACGATGTTCGCACCGTTGACGAACCCGGAGCCCTCGGCTGCGAGGAACACTGTGGCGGTGACGAAGTCCTCTGGCTGACCGTTCCGACCGACTGGTGTCTTGTCCGCCAGCTCACCCCACACCTTCAGGACGTCGGGTCCAGGATCCGGATTCCACGTGATCATCCCCGGGCTGATCGAGTTGACCGTGACACCCGAGGTACCGATCTGACATGCGACGTAGTGGGTCAGCCCGTTCACTCCGTGCTTGGCTGCCGTGTATGCCCCCGCGCCGCCTTTGGGGCCGGTGTTCCGTTTGTCCTGTCCGATGATCCCGTAGACGGATGCGATGTTGATGACGCGACCGAAGCCTCGTTCCATCATGGCGGGGGTGAGTTGCTTGATGAGTCGCATCGACGCAACGACGTTGATGTCGTAGGTACCCAGCCAGTCCTCTGGTGTCTGTTGCGGCCAGGGCTTGATGTACGGATCGCCCCCGGCGTTGTTGACGAGGATGTCGATGTGCTCGGGGAACTGTGCGATCTCCTCATAGATGGCGTCATCCGTGAGGTCGCCTGCGATGTATCGGTGTTCGGGTCCGAGGGTCGAGAAGGTCTCGGCGAGGCCTTCTTCGCTTCTTGCGATACTGATGACCTTGGCTCCGTGGCCGGCCAGACCGCGGACGAGCGCCCTGCCGAGTCCCTTGCCCCCGCCCGTCACGAGTGCGGTGTGTCCTGTCAGGTCGAACATGTTCTTGTTGATGTCCACGTGTCTCTCCCTTTGGATGTGTTCGATCGTTTCCCGTTGCTTCTTCGTGCAGTCCGCCGCTACCAGATGCTCCAGCCACCGTCGACCATGATGTTCGCACCGTTGACGAACCCGGAGCCCTCGGCTGCGAGGAAGACTGTGGCGGTGACGAAGTCCTCAGGCTGGCCGGTTCTTCCGACCGGTGTCTTGTCCGCGAACTCTCGCCATCCCTGCAGCGTTTCGGGAGACGGGTTCGGGTTCCACGTGATACCGCCGGGGCTGATGGTGTTGACCGTGACACCCGACGTACCGATCTGACACGCAACGTAGTGGGTCAACCCGACCACCCCGTGCTTGGCTGCCGTGTACGCCCCCGCACCACCGTTTCGCCCAGCATTCCGCTTGTCCTGTCCGAGGACGCCGTAGATGGATGCGATGTTGATGACGCGACCGAAGCCTCGTTCCATCATGGCGGGGGTGAGTTGCTTGATGAGTCGCATCGACGCAACGACGTTGATGTCGTAGGTACCCAGCCAGTCCTCTGGTGTCTGTTGCGGCCAGGGCTTGATGTACGGATCGCCCCCGGCGTTGTTGACGAGGATGTCGATGTGCTCGGGGAACTGTGCGATCTCCTCATAGATGGCGTCATCCGTGAGGTCGCCTGCGATGTATCGGTGTTCGGGTCCGAGGGTCGAGAATGTCTCGGCCAATCCGTCAGCGGATCTGGCGATGCTGATGACGTTGGCTCCGTGGCCCGCGAGCCCGCGGACGAGCGCCCTGCCGAGTCCCTTGCCCCCGCCCGTCACAAGGGCCGTCTTCCCGGTCAGGTCGAACATGTTCTTTGTGATGTCGATCGCTCCGTCGGTTTGTGTCATGGTGCTACCAGATGCTCCAGCCACCGTCGACAACGATGTTCGCACCGTTGACGAACCCGGAGCCCTCGGCTGCGAGGAAGACTGTGGCGGTGACGAAGTCCTCCGGCTGACCGTTCCTCCCAACGGGAGTCATATCAGCGTTGCGCGCTCGCACCTTGGCGCCTTCCTCGGTTGCCTTCGACCACGAGATCATTCCGGGGCTGATGGTGTTGACTGTGACGCCGCTGGTTCCGATCTGACATGCGACGTAGTGGGTCAACCCGACCACGCCGTGCTTGGCCGCGGTGTACGCTCCAGCGCCGCCGGTGGATGACGTCGAGCGTTTGTCCTGTCCGATGATGCCGTAGATGGATGCGATGTTGATGACGCGACCGAAGCCTCGTTCCATCATGGCGGGGGTGAGTTGCTTGATGAGTCGCATCGACGCAACGACGTTGATGTCGTAGGTACCCAGCCAGTCCTCTGGTGTCTGTTGCGGCCAGGGCTTGATGTACGGATCGCCCCCGTGGTTGTTCACCAGGATGTCGATCTCTTCCGGTATCTGATCGAGCTCGTCGTATAGCGCATCGTCGGTGAGGTCTCCGACGATGTACCGATGCTCGGGTCCGAGTGTCGAAAATGTCTCGGCCAATCCATCAGCGGATCTGGCGATGCTGATGACGTTGGCTCCGTGGCCTGCGAGCCCGTGCACCAGGGCACGTCCGAGTCCCTTTCCTCCGCCTGTCACAAGGGCTGTCCGCCCGGTGAGGTCGAACATATTGGTCGTGATATCCATCGAAAAAGTGTCTCCCGTTGCTTCCGCGAACCGCCTCGATCAGACCGGGTCGAGTGACCTCGAATCTACTCAGTTTCCGTCATCCGGTCGGAACCATTCGACAGGCTGAGATTGTGTGAGTATATTGGCACAGCTGCAAGATATCCGATAGCGGAGATTCGGGCAGCTCGAACTTGGGAGGTTCACAAGTGAAGACGAAACCAATGCGTCGGGCGAAGTTGATTCGCATCGTCGCGCTAGCAATTGCGATGATGCTGTTGGCTGCCGCCTGCAGCTCATCTGGCGACTCCTCCGATACGACCACCGCCGGCGGTGATGGGGAAACGACGACCACAGCAGGTGGCGGCGAGTCCCCGGACACGACGGTGGGTGGTGGCGAGCCCGATCCGCGTGGAACGACGCTCACCTACTCGTACCCGCAGGAGCCACCGAACTGGAACTACTGGGAGACAGGTCTCACCGCCGTGTCGGCTCCGCTTCTCATCAACGTGTGGGAGACGCTTGCTGAAGCCGCCGGCGACACCACGCCACAGCCACTGTTGGCCGAGTCGTGGTCCGTTAGTGACGACGGCCTGACCTACACGCTGAACCTGAAGGAAGGTGTCGTCTTCCACGACGGGACCGACATGACTTCAGCTGACGTCGTGTACTCGTTGAACAAGAACGCCGAGTCCGAGGTTTCCCGGGTCTCAGGACCACTGGGCCCTGTGGCCGGTGTTGAAGCTGTTGACGACTACACGGTCGAGATCACGCTCGATGCACCGAGCCAGCGATTCCTCACCGGGCTGACGCAACGCGCCGGCATTGTCGTTCCGGAGAACTTCTTCGAGGAGAACGACGCGGCAACGACGGTGATCGGCACAGGCCCGTACACATTCGGCGAATACCGGATCGACCAGGACGTCACACTCCACCGATTCGACGACTACTGGGGCGATACCCCGTACTTCGAGACGGTCGTGCAGCGGTTCATCCCTGATGAGACAGCGGCACTCAACGCACTGCTCGCAGGCGACCTCGACATGGTTGCTTCTGTGATCGGTGAAGGTATGGACCGTGTGTTCACGATCGGTGACGAGGACGGCTTCACGCTGAACCTCATCCCTGGCTCCGAGGTCTCGTACTGGGCACTGAACCCGGCAGTCGAGGAATTCCAGGACATCCGTATCCGTCAGGCGATCCAGTACGGACATGACCGTCAGTCGCACATCGATGCGGCGACGAACGGTACGGCGATTCCGACCTGCAACATGGCGGTACCCAATGGCGTGCCGTGGGACTTCGAAGATTGTGCATACCCGTACGATCCGGAGCAGGCAATCGCACTGCTCGAAGAGGCCGGTGCAACCGACCTGTCGTTCGACTTCCCGTTCGCAAACGTCGCATGGCACACCGTCATGGCTCAGCTCTTCCAGGCTGAGATGGCAGCTATCGGAATCGACATCGAGCTCCGTAGCCAGGACCTGGCGACGTGGCTTGACCAGACCAATACCCAGGGCGACTACGAGATCTTCCAGATCACCAGTGGTGCGATCCTTGAGCAGTATCGGTGTGGCGGCGGACGTCAGCCGTTCCGCGATGGTCCTCCGGACTTCTGTGACGAAGAGATGGACGCCATGATCGATGCCGTCGACAGCATCCTCGACTACGACGAAT
>CAYTWC010000009.1:0-18241 GCA_964441975.1 uncultured Acidimicrobiaceae bacterium
AACGATCGGATCGTCGCTGTCGCGATATACACATTTCGACCACGACCGGATACGCAGTCTCGTGGCAGCGGGTGCGGGCGCAGGCATCGCTGCGAGCTTCAACGCACCGATCGCGGGGATGCTCTTCGCCATGGAGGTCATCCTTGGTTCCTACGCCATCCGACATCTCAACGCGGTCGTCATCGCCTCCGTCGGAGCGTCGGTCACCGCACATCTCCTCGTCGGCGAGCACTTGATCCTCACGTCACCACCGCACTCATTCGGAAGTCCGTGGGAGCTGCTGCTCTACATGCTGCTCGCAGGCATAGCTGTTGGGTTCGGACTGCTCTACCTCAGGACACTCGACTTCTTCTCGCGTTGGCAGACGACGAAGGTCGTCCCGCGGTGGACGACGCCGATCATCGGCGGTCTCGGTGTCGCTGCCATCGGGTTCTTCTGGCCGCACTCACTCGGGACCGGTCGAGAATTCCTCTCCGGACTCCTTGCGCTCGACAGCCCAGGTGACCTCGTGTGGCAATCGCTCATCGTCCTCGCACTGGCGAAGATGGTGACCTCGGCATTGACGCGCTCGAGTGGTGGTTCCGCCGGCACCTTCATGGCGAGCCTCTTCATCGGTGGAGTGCTGGGCGCGGCGTTTGCAATCCTTCTCGATCCGATCTGGCGGTTCGACGATCTCTCGCCGGGGGCGTTTGCGATCGTCGGCATGGCGTGTGCGTTCGCCACGATCGCACGTGCGCCCATGACCGCAGTGATCATCGTCTTCGAGCTGACCGGCAACTACGAACTCGTGCTGCCGCTCATGTTGGGCGCCGCGTTCGCCACCTACGTCGGGGACCGATTCCATTCCGAGTCCGCGTATACGATGCCGATTCGGCGCCGAGGGATCACCCTGCCACAGACCGAGGACATCGACCTCCTCGACACCGTGACGGTGGGAACGGTGATGTCCCCCACCGACGACACCCTGAAGCCATGGAACACCTTGGCCCAGGCGGCCGAGTACTTCGAGATGTCGGGACACCACGGCGCCGCGGTCTTCAACGACCAGGACAAGCTGGTCGGAATCCTGACGCTGTCGGATATCGCAGACGCCGGTGGACCGAGCCATTCACGCACGGTGGCATCCGCGATGTCGAAGGACGTCATCACGGTCTCAGCCGAGATGCCTGTGTCGAGTGCATTGTCCCGCATGGCCACACTCGGCGTCGGACGGATCCCCGTCGTTGCAGCCGACGATCCCACAGCGGTGATCGGGATGTTCCGGAGGGCATCGGTGGTCAAGGCCTACGACAGCGCAGTGTCGATGGCGAAGGGTCGAGAGCTCCACAGGGAGCGGCGCCGCATCCGATCGCAGCCCGGAGCAGACTTCTTCGAGGTCGTGGTCCCGGAGGGCTCTGTGGTGGCGAACGCCACCGTCGCGGACATCCGTTGGCCGACGAACAGTGTGCTCGTGTCGATCCAGCGGGGCACACAGGTGATGGTTCCCCATGGCGACACAACCATCCGGGAGGACGACGTCGTCATCGTGTTCGGCAGCGTCGAGGCCCACAGCGACCTCGCGACCCTGATCGGTGCGACCGAGAATGAAACGGCCCACTAGCCGACAGATGCGTATGCTCGCCTCGGATTCGTCGCCAGATAGTTTGAACACATGACAACACCACACCCGCTCGTCCCCGTCGTCCTGTCCGGAGGTATCGGTGCCCGACTCTGGCCGGCGTCCCGGAATGCGACCCCCAAGCAACTGCTTCCCCTCGTCGGTGACGTCTCGATGATCCGCGCGACGATCGATCGGGTCGGGAGTCTCGGCTCGATCGAGCGGACGGTGGTCGTGACGAACCGGGACCACGCCGAAGCCATCCGAGGCGACATCGCCGGGACGCCCTACGCCGGTGCAACGTTGATCCTCGAACCTGTCGGTCGCAACACGGCCCCTGCGGTCGCGGTCGCGGCGATGGAGGTCATGGCTGACGGTGACGACCCCCTGATCCTCGTTCTCCCGTCCGACCACACGATCGGCGACGAGGAGGCGTTCGCTGCCGCAGTGACCCGTGGCCTGGCCGCGGCGTCCGCAGGATTCCTGGTCACGTTCGGAATCGAACCGGCCTCGCCCGAAACCGGATACGGGTACATCAAGTCCGGAAGCGAAGTGTCCCCCGGTGTGTTCCGTGCGGCGGCGTTCAAGGAGAAGCCCGACCTGCAGACCGCAACCGGGTATGTCGAGTCCGGCGAGTACCTGTGGAACTCGGGCATGTTCCTGTTCAAGGCCTCCGTCTTCCTCGCCGAGCTCGCCGTACACACGCCGTCGATGCATGCCGATGCTGAGCGCGCCTGGACGCTGTCCGACCGCACCGAGTCGACCGTCGCGCTCGATCCGACCGCGTTCGGTCGGATCGATGGCGATTCGATCGACTACGCGGTCATGGAGAAGACGACCAACGCGGCCGTGATCCCGGTCGATCCCCACTGGAGCGATGTCGGCTCGTGGTCGTCCCTGTGGGATATCGGCGACAAGGACGACAACGGCAACGTCATGACGGGTGACACGATCGTCGTGGATGTCGACAATTCGTACATTCGCGGTTCTGACCGGTTGGTCGCGGTCGTCGGCCTTTCCGACGTCGTCATCGTCGACACGCCCGATGCCTTGCTGGTGACGACCCGCGATCGTGCACAGGATGTCAAGGTCGTGGTCGATCGGCTCCAGGCCGAGGGTCGACCGGAAATCGAATCGGAGAGAAAGGACTCCCCATGACTGCTGCAGTCCTCATCGGTGTCGTGCTGGTGGTGTTTGTCGTCTTCGGCGTGGTCTTGTCGCGTCGCCAATCAGAACGGAAACGCGAAGCCATCGCCGACCTCCAACGAGAGAAGGAAGCGCTCGCACCTGTCAGCGTGCTGGCCCTCGCCGAGGAGGAAGCCGACGATCTCGGACTCGCCCAGATCCGCGGTGCAGAAGGCATCTCCCCCGTTGTGCTGTTGAAGGTGTGGAAAGGCAACAAATGGGTCGTTGATCGCTGCCCGTCGCGCGATCAGCTCCGCTACACCGTCGCCGACGGTGTGGACCCCACGATGGCCGCCGAGCCAGACGTCGGATTGGTCTGTGATGGCGAACTCGAACCTGCCGCCGGCGACGATGTGGAATCTCCGGAAGCCGATGAGATGACGGAAGATCGCTCGACGGTGACACCTGACACCCCCGACGCACCCGAAGGGCAGAGCTGAAACCTCGGATCGCGACGAGGACGGTCAGGTGCCCTCGGCCCGGTCTGCGTCCGCGGCAGCGTCTCCACCATTGTCGGCCTCAACAAGCGTGCGCCCGTATAGGACACTCCCGACGATCACGGCCAGGCCGATGATGAGGATCCAGACCGCAAACGACCTCAGGCTCTGGGCGGTCTCGTCATAGAGGTTCGTGATGAGCACTTCGATGTGCGGATTCCGCGGTTTGCCGATCGTGATTGAGCGACCCTGCCCGATCGTGAACAGCGTCACGACCGCACCGAGCACGAACCCGATCCCGACAGCGAGCGCCCCTTTCCACTTCACCGGACGAAGCCAGATCATCACCCCTGCGAGGCCGATCACGAGCAGCACGGAGACCCAGAGCAGAGCCCTCAATGCGTTTGCGATTCCCGATAGTTCGGGAACGGTGCCCGGTTCGACCAACACGAACTCGCGGAACACGTCGGTCGGAATTTCGGATGCGAGTTCGGGAAAGAGCGTCTCGAGCGGCGGCATGATCGCGTCACCGACCGGTGTCAGATCGACCACGATGCCGGACTGGGATCCGTCGAACATGATTGCGTGGAGTTGTGCAGTGACCCGGGTGAGCAGCGTCTGAAGTCGTTCGCCATCGAGCAGCCCCGCCATGAAATCGACGAGCAACGGCGACGCGACCGCGACAAGCGGTCGATCCTCGGCGAGTTTCGCGACAGCGAGTTCGCTGATTGCAACCCGCGAGCTCTCGAGCTCGAATGCCGCAACGGTCGATTCCGCGAAGCTCTCGGAGTCGGCCAGATCGCGACTCACCCACCACCCGAACGATGCGAGGTACACGAGTACTGCCATGAGCACAACGCTCGCTCCGACGGCAACCTTCTTGGCTGTGAACATGGTGTTGTCTCCTCGGTGGCGGAAATCGTACCGCCCCTGTGCACCGAGAAGGCTGGAAAACGTGGAATATCGCTTGCGGACGAGCCGACGTTCGGCAGACGTCGACGGTCAGGCTGCCGGCGCGAGGTCGCCGAGTGACCCACCGAGCGTCCGCAGCCCGGCACGAATCCGGCTCTTGACGGTTCCCTCAGGCGTCCGAAGGCGCTCTGCGACCTGACGGTATGAGATCCCCTCGAAGTAGGCGAGGGTGATCGGAATCCGCTGTTCGGACGGCAACGACTCGAGTGTCCGACGAATCCTCTCCGCGTCGATCGATTGCATCGCCTGCTCCTCGGTGCCTGCCGACGTCTCTCCCGACCGCTGCACGATGTCGGCAAGCTCTCGGGTCTTCGACGCGTTGCGCGACCGGATGAGGTCGATGCTGCGTCCCTGTGCGTCGACGGCGAGGAACGTCGCGAGGGACCCACGATCGGGATCGAAGCGATCGGTCCTGTGCCAGAGGCGTTCGAACACCTCCTGGGTGACATCGGCCGCGAGATCCGGGTCCCGCACCACCTTCGTCGCGACGGCGAGGACCTTTGACGCATACAGGCGGTGGGCGGCGCTCAGGGCGAGCGATTCGCCATCGGCGATGTGCCGTGCGAGTTCGGCATCGCTCATCGTTTCAAAGTTGGTTCCTCGGCGGGTGGTGGTCTGACTCATTTTGTGTCTCCGTTGTTTGTCATGGTCGTATTTAGTACTAAACACCACACGAACGTACGATGACCCTGGCGGAGGTCGCAGAAGAACTCGACGTCCACTACATGACCGCCTATCGATATGTGCGACTCGGTCTCCTCGATGCCGAACAGATCGGACGCTCGTGGGTCGTCACGTCGACCGATCTCGAGACTTTCCGGAAACGGGATCGCAACAGCTCCGGGGCGCGCCGCGGAAAGGCCGAATGGTCTGATCGGCTTCTGAACCGCCTGCTCGCAGGGGACGAAGCAGGAGCGTGGAGCGTCGTCGAAGCCGCGCTTGCGTCAGGTGTTGACGTATCAGATGTCTACATGTCGATGCTCGTCCCCGCGCTCAAGACACTGGGCGACCAGTGGCAAGCAGGGACCATCGACGTGAGCGATGAGCACACGGCATCGCGTGTCGCTGCGCGCGTCATCTCCCGCCTCGGACCCAAGATGAAGTCCCGCGGGGTTCGCCGGGGAACCGTCGTACTCGGTTCAACGGCAACAGAGCTCCACACCCTTCCGCTCGCAATCACAGCTGACCTACTACGAGCCGCGCGGTTCAACGCGATCGACCTCGGCGGGAATCTTCCGCCAAGATCGTTTGCCCACGCCATCGAGCAGGCCGACAGCGTCGTTGCAGCAGCCATCGGCGTCACGACGACTGGCCAGGAACAAGCTCTCGCCGACACGATCGGTGCCATCCGGGCAGTGTCGGAGCGTCCGATCGTCGTCGGCGGCCGCGGGACGGATGCGACAACGGCGACCCGCCTCGGCGCAGACACCTACGCGGCCACCGCCCCGGATGCGGTCGCCGCCATCGAGGAACTGGCAACCGAGAGATCGTCGGGTTAGGCAGCCGTCCTGGCGGACCTCGTCGGCTCGTCCCAACGAGCGACTTCGACCCCGACCCGATCGTGTCGGGGCACCGGCCGGTACTTCGCACCCTTCCGCCAGAGCCGGACGGCCTCGAGGTGGATCCCACCGATCACCTTGAGCGTGAGGAGCGGCTTGGTCACGAACTGGCGCAGCAGGTTCCATGTCGTGAGCGGAGCCCGCGTTCCGATCTGTGACGCCGTGAGCGCCAGATCGCCGTCTTGGTCGTGGTACTCGATGACGATCGAGTATCGCTGGTCGGGAGGAGCGAGGGTCATGCGATAGCCACCGGCCGTGTCGAAGAACGGGGACACGTGGAACACCTTGTCGAAGTCATGGCTGGGCAGGCGCCTCGTGTGCGAGGACCCTGCGGTCACGGCGTCAGGAACGGCGGCCACGTACGTGTGCGCCTGTCCGAACGTGTTGTGCACCTCATAGGCGACCGCTCGGAGTGTCCCTGCCCTGTCATAGCCGAACCAGACGGTGATCGGATTGAACGCGTATCCGAGGATGCGGGGAAACAAGAGGACTTGGATCCGTCCGCCGTCGATCGACGCACCCGCTTGCGCAATGGTCGACTCGAACCATGTTCGCATATCCGATCCGTCGCGAGGTCCGATGTCCTTGTCGTGCACCGAGACGAGGTTGAATCGATTGCGAGAGAGAATCGGGACGGATCGAACCGTCTCGTCGAGGTCGTCGAGGTCGATCAGAAGCGAGTAGACGCCATACCGGAGACGATGGCCCATCGGTTTGAATCGCTGGTGCCGAACGATCGACTCGTAGATAGCGGCACCCGGGATCATGCGAACGCCTCGAGACGTGTTGGCGGCGACACGCTCGACGATGCCGACGAGTTCCACGGCGCCGGCGAGCCGAGGGCGGCAGCGACCTCCACCGCTGACCGGATGCCGTCTTCGTGGAAGCCGTGCCCGAGGTGTGCCCCAGTGAACCACGTCCGGTTGAGACCCTGGATGCTCCCGATGGCCCTCTGAGCGACTTGGGTCGCGACGGTGAACTGCGGGTGCATCGCGTGCCAGCGGTCGAGCACCGCCCGTTCGTCGAGCGAGTCGCCGGGGTTGAGCGTCACGAATATATCTGTCTGCGTTCCGAGGCTCTGGAGCTTGTTCATCCAATACGTCACGGACACGGGCATCGATCCATCATCGTCCGTCCGCTCGATCGCGTTCCACGCGGACCACAGGTTCCGGTCCACGGGCATCGCTCTGGCATCAGTATGCAACACGACCTCGTTCCGGTCGTACCCGAACGCGCCGAGACCCGACTGCTCCGATCCGGTCGCATCCGACCCGAGAATCGACAAGGTCACATCTGCGTGTGTGGCGAACACGATCTGGTCGAACTCTTCCTCGATCCGGAGGTTGTCGGTCACGACGACACCATCGACCTGCCGACGAACCGCAGCGACGCCCCTGCCCGTGTACGCGGCGGTGATCTCCTTCGTTGCTCGCTCGACGTAGGACTTTGCGCCGCCAGCGACCGTTCGCCACTGAGGCCGGGTCGTCAGTGACAACAGCCCGTGGTTGTCGAGAAACCGCAAGAACGTGGCGACGGGCATGTCACCGACATTGTTCCGCGTGCCCGACCACACCGCTGCGGCGAGGGGGAGCAGATACAACTCAAGGAAGTCCGCCGGGTAGTCACGAGCGGTGAGGTAGTCGATGACGGTCGCATCCTCGGGGACGGCGCCGGCATCGAGCCTTCGCTTCTCGGAGCGGAACATGCGCAGGCCGCGCACGATGTTCCAGCGCCTCGCGTCGGTGAATGATCCGATGCGGGGGAATATGCCAGATGCTCGTCCGGCGTATTCGAAAGCCCGATCGTCGGTCGACACAGCGAACGACATGTCGCTGGCAATGGTTTCGATCCCGAGTACGTCAAAAAAGGCGGTCAGGTTCGGATAGTTGCGTTCGTTGAAGACGATGAACCCGGTATCGACAGGAATGGGACCTGATTCGGTGTCGACCTCGAGCGTGCGCGAATGGCCACCGAATCGATCGGCAGCCTCATACATGGTCACGTGATGATTCTCGCTGAGGATCCACGCAGCAGCAATGCCCGAGATCCCTGATCCGACGACTGCGATACGCATGATGATTGACTTTCCGTGTGATGGACGTTCGATGGTTGTTCGGAACAGACCGCCATCTCGGATTTGATCAATTGCTCGTTCGATCGGAACATCCGGGCCACACGCCGGTCCCGTACTGTTGACATATGAACCTACTTGACAACGCTTTGGACGCGACCCTTATCGGGTACACGCGGATCGGCTTCGCCTCTCGCCGGCTGTCCGTCGACGAGCCATTCCCGTCGCTCGCCGCGAAACACGTCATGGTCACCGGCGCAACAGGTGGGATCGGAAAGGCCACGGTCGAACGTCTCGCGCGCAACGGTGCAATCGTGCACGCTGTCGGGCGCAACCGAGAGAAGCTGGACACCCTCGTCACGGGAACACAAGGCTCGGTCGTCCCCCATCAGGCCGACTTGTCATCGATGGAACAGACCGAGCAGCTGGCCATGGGGTTCCTGGACCTCGGCGAACCGCTGCACGGACTCGTCAACAATGTCGGTGTCATGTCATCAACGCGTCAGGTGACCGACGAGGGATTCGAGCTCACGTACGCCACGAACCTGCTCGGCCAATACGTTCTCACCAAACGACTGGTGGAGGGACTCGTCGCGGAGCGGCCGTCGCGAATCGTTTTCGTGTCGTCGGGCGGCATGTACTCGCAGCCGCTCACAGCGACGAACATCGAGTCATCCGAAGGTGAATACACCGGTACGGCCGCGTACGCGAGAACCAAGCGGGGTCAGGTCTCGCTTGCGACTCATCTCGCCTCGGCGTTTGGTGGCACGACGACGGTGACGTCGATGCACCCCGGTTGGGTGGACACCGACGGCGTCAAGGATTCCCTTCCGACGTTCCGCAAGCTGACCGGGCCTGTCCTTCGCACGGCTCCTCAGGGTGCTGACACGCTCGTATGGCTCGTCGGTTCGATGAGCGCCATCGCACTCGACGGAGAGTTCGTCCACGATCGCAGACCACGCCCGAAACACCGCCTCGACCGGACCAAGGTCGGTCCCGAGGAAACGAAAGCGTTCATCAAGAAGCTCACATCGGACGCGGCACCGTACGTGCCGTGAACCACCCGACCCCGCTACGACCAAAGGAACGACCATGCCGATCATCAAGAGAACCATCACGACCGAACTCCCCGTCGATCGTGTCTTTCCGTATCTCGCTGACTTCTCGAACGCCGAGGAGTGGGATCCGGGCACCCGTTCGTCCATCCCGCTCGACGACGGCGAACCCGCTGTCGGCTCCGCCTACGACCTCGTAGTGACGTTCGGTTCCCGCACCCTTCCCATGACCTACCGGATAACCGAGCTGGAGACGAACAAGCGACTGGAGCTCGTCGGCGACGGTTCGACCACACGAGCGGTCGACACCATGACGTTCTGCCCGACGGCGGACAACGGCACCGTCGTCACGTATCAGGCCGATATCCGACTCAAGGGCATGCTTCGATTCGCCGAACCGTTCCTGGGCAAGAAGTTCGACGAGCTCGGGAACGAGGCGGAATCCGGCCTTCGCTCCGCGTTTGATCGCCTTGCATCGGGAGCCAGCTGACCCGATCGGATTACGATCGACCGCATGACGTTCTATCTCGGCAACTCAGTCGGCGACGAGGGCAGTGGCCCGAGCGATGCGCACTTCGCGTACGACCCGTCCGACCTCACCACCCACGGCGTGATCGTCGGCATGACAGGATCCGGGAAGACCGGTCTCGGAGTGATCTATCTCGAGGAAGCTCTCCGAGCGCAGATTCCGACACTCGTGATCGACCCGAAGGGGGATATGACCAATCTCCTCCTCACCTTTCCCGATCTCGCACCCTCCGACTTTGCGCCCTGGGTCGATGCCGGGGCGGCGGAGAAGGAAGGGAAGACCGTCGAGGAGGAGGCCGAGGCGGAGGCGACGAAGTGGCGCGAAGGTCTCGGACGATCCGGGCTGACCGGTGACGACATCGGTGCGATGCGGTCGACGACCGGCATGACCATCTACACGCCCGGGTCGGAGGCGGCAAACCCGATCAACATCATCGGCGACCTCGCCCCGCCCCCACTCTCATGGGAAACCGACGCAGAGGCCCTGAGGGCGGAGATCCAAGGCTTCACGTCAGGGCTCCTCGGTCTCGTTGACATCGACGCGGATCCTGTCTCATCGCGCGAACACATCCTGATCGACAATCTCGTCGAGCGTGCCTGGCGGGCCGACACGGCTCTCGACCTCGGTTCACTCATTTCTCAGATCGCCCAACCCCCGATGCGAAAACTCGGCGTGTTCGAGGTCGACCAGTTCTTCCCGGAGAAGGACCGGATGGCGCTTGCCATGCGGCTGAACGGCCTCTTGGCGTCCCCGTCATTCGGTGCATGGATGACCGGTGCGCCACTCGACATCGAGGCCATGCTGTGGCGCGACGGGAAGCCCCAGGCAGCGGTCATCTACATCGCGCACCTGTCGGAATCGGAACGCCAGTTCGTGGTGACGATGATCCTGTCGAAACTCCTCACCTGGATGCGTTCGCAACCGGGAAGCACGGATCTGCGAGCCTTGGTGTACATGGACGAGGTCTTCGGGTTCGTCCCTCCGACCGCCGAGCCACCCTCGAAACGTCCGATTCTGACGCTGCTGAAGCAGGCACGGGCGTTCGGTGTCGGGTTGCTGCTGTCGACCCAGAACCCGGTCGACCTGGACTACAAGGCGATGTCAAACGCAGGCACGTGGTGTATCGGTCGGCTCCAGACGGCGCGGGACAAAGCGAGGATCATCGAGGCACTGACGCCCGCATCGGGCGACGTCGACACCGCTGCCATCGACGCCACGATCTCCAATCTCCCGAAACGGACGTTCGTGCTGCACAGCACCCGTTCGAAAACCCCCGGGACGTTCTCCACACGGTGGGCCATGTCGTATCTGCGAGGGCCGATGACCCGCGACGAGGTCGGCCGGTTCAAGAAGCCGTCCCAGAAGTCAGCGGTCAGAAGTCAGAAGTCAGAGGGAGAACCCGCTGCCGCAGCCGGGGCCGCCACCGAGATCACTCAGCCGGTGACAGAGGGCCCCCCCGCCGTTGCGGAGGGGATCGATTCGGCTGCAATCCATCCGGCCGCACCATGGCGACCCGTCGTCCAGGACAAGGAAGATGGCGATTGCTACGAGGCGGTCCTCGCCGTTGCCGTATCCGTCCGATTCGACGACTCGCGTGCGGGCATAGATCACACAGAGACATGGGAGGCAATCCTCCCGACGCTCGACGCATCCGATCCGTCGGCGATCATCGAAGTGGATCACGACGAGCGCGACTTTGTCGACCCCGATCCCAACATTCGTTTCATCGAACCCGATGCGCCGATTTCCAACTCGTCGTTCTTCACGTCGGTGTCGTCGGATATCAAGCAGTATCTCGATCGGGAGGAGACGCTCGAACTGTTCAAGAACCGTCCGCTGAAGTTGGTATCGCGACCAGGAGAAACCCGTGAGGCGTTCAGAGAACGGTGCCGCATCGCGGCGGTAGAAGGATCCGATTCTGAGAAAGCGAAGATCGCAAACAGATTCAGTGCAAGGATCCGCAAGGCGCGTCGGGCCTACGACGATGCGGTCGCAGCCGCTGACCTCGCGACGCAGGCAGCCCAGGACCAGACCCGCGATGACCTGATCGGATTCGGCCTCGACCTTCTCACCGGACGCAAACCACGCACATCACGTTCAAGGACAGTCCAGAACAAGGCTCGGACGGCGGCGAACAAAATCGAGGACAAACGGCGAGCAATGGAAGATCTCGACGCCGAAGTCGAGGACTTGTGCATCGCCGCTGCGGAAGAGTGGCGGATGAAGATCGACGAGATCGAAGCCTTCAGCATCGGACTCGAGTCAGATGACATCTCGGTCGACCAAATCCGAGTCGTCTGGGTGAGACGCTGACTTCAGACTTCAGACTTCAGACTTCAGACTTCTGAACTATCAGATCAGATCCTGTTCGCGGATCCCGAAACTCGGATGCCGGAGGCGACACAGTGCCAGCTTCTCGAGCTGACGTATGCGCTCACGGGTCAGGTTGAATTCCTCACCGATCTCCTCGAGCGTGCGGGGAATGCCGTCGTAGAAGCCGTACCGAAGGGCCAGGATCCTGCCTTCGCGGGTCGGCAATCTGTCGATCGACTTCCGCAGTGAGTTGGCGATGTCCATCTCCTCGGTCACCCTGACCGGATCGACGGCATCCTCGTCCTCGATGAAGTCGCCGAGCTGGGCACCGTCTTCGCCGATCGGTTGCTCGAGGGAAACCGTGTCCGCTACAGCGAGTGCGAGTTCGACCTTCGAGACCTCGACACCTGCCTCTTCGGCGATTTCCTCGGGCTTGGGGTCACGACCGAGCTCCGCTTTCAGCGATGCCTGGGCAGCGCGAACAGCAGCAAGGGTGTCGTGGAGGTGCACCGGGATACGTACCGTACGCGACTTGTCAGCGATCGCCCGGGTGATCGCCTGTCGGATCCACCATGTCGCATACGTTGAGAACTTGAAACCCTTGCGCCAGTCGAACTTCTCGACCGCCCGGATCAAGCCGAGGTTTCCTTCTTGGATCAGGTCGAGGAAGTCGATGCCCGAGGTGTTGGCATAGCGGCGTGCGTTGGCGACCACGAGCCGGAGGTTTGCGGTGAGGAATGCGTCCTTGGCTTGGGCACCGCGTCGGATCTGTCGTCTGAGGATCCGCTCCTCTTCCTTCGATGTGTAGTCGCCAGCGTCGAAACGTTCCTGGGCGGCTTGGCCCGACTCGATCTTCTGGGCGTACTCGACCTCATTCTCTGCCGTGAGCAGTTCGAACTCGCCGATGGATGTGAGGTACTGCGACACGAGGTCCGTGGTGAGCCGCCCGCGATCGTCGGTGAGTTTCGATCCGCGATCCTTGAGTGACCGCGTCAGCGTGTCCCGATCGATGCGTTCTTTGGCATCCTCACGTTCACGCTCAGCCCTGGTGACAATCGCCTTACGAGGCTTCGAACCTGTCGTCATCCAACATCCTCCATGGTGGTCGACGGTCCTTGTGAATGAACCGGCCTGGTCAGAGTCGTGAGGCCCACCAGCCCACACACTCTCCAATATCACACACGCAATACCGTTTGTGAACCCACTTTCTGCACCGGAAGGTAGGGGCGCGGAGCGCTGTAGTACCGATTCGCCACCGTGCCACCCAGCCGTTCACACTGCGGTTGTTCGGGCACGTGAACGGCGACGATGCCTTTCGTGATCGATGCACGCCACCGACGTGGCGGTAGCATCGAAGGATGCCTGAGGCCAACACCATGGCGCTGTTCGCGCTCGCATCCTTCGTGCTCGTGATCGTGCCGGGACCCGCTGTCATCTACATCCTCACACGAAGCGTGAGCCAGGGTCGCACGGCGGGGCTGGTGTCGAGCGCTGGCGTGAATCTCGGATCATTGGTCCACGTCCTGGCCGCTGTCGGCGGGCTTTCGGTGATCCTCGCAAGCTCTGCTGTGGCGTTCAACACCATCAAGTGGGCGGGCGTGGCGTATCTCGCATGGATCGGCATCCGGACGCTCCTCGCGACCGATGAAGTGTTCGCCACCCCGGCAGTAGCACCGACGAGTCTGCGCCGCATCTTCACGCAGGGCGTGGTCGTCAATGTCCTGAATCCGAAGATCGCAGTGTTCTTCCTCGCGTTCCTTCCGCAGTTCATCGACCCGACAGCGTCGAACCCCGCATTCCAGAGCCTCGTCCTCGGCTTGCTCCTCATCGTGATCGGGTTGATATCCGATTCGATGTATGCACTCGTCGGTGGTTCGATCGGCGACGCGCTGAGGACGCGTCCCCGGTTCGCGAGGAGAACCCGGATCGGCGCCGGGTTGACCTATCTCGCCCTGTCCGGCGTCTCGGCGGTCACGGGCACCCGGGCTACCTAGGGCGACTTAAGAATCTGTTCATACGCATTCGGGAACGCTCCGCTGTCGATCGCGGTTTCCTGATCAGATGAACCGAGGAGGGTCATGAAGTGGATCAGTGAACACAAGGCAGCGACCGCCGGGATCGCCGCAGCCGCGATCGCTGGGGTGATATTCATCCTCGTGTGGTTCCAGCCGCAGGCACTCTTTCTCGACACCGTCGTGGACGACACACTCCCGACCGCCCAGCCGACATCCACGAGCACGACGACATCCACGCAAGCACCGGGAGGCACGGTAGGGACGACCGACACGACCGTCACCGAGACCACGACCACGGTGCCGGTACCCGTCGTCGAGTTTCCCGTGACGCTCGCCTCGGGTCAGTTCATCGACCTTGCCCACGCGGGGACCGGAACGGCCCTGATCGTCGAGCTCGAGGATGGTTCGCGGGTCCTTCGGTTCGAAGACCTCGATGTCGACAATGGTCCCGACCTGCGGGTCATCCTGTCCGCGTCGCCGCTCGTCGAAGACGACGCGGCTTATGACGACACCGACTTCGTGGATCTCGGCGACCTCAAGGGAAACAAGGGCAACCAGAACTACGAGATCCCCGATGACGTCGACCTCGACGAGTTCGCGACCGTCGCCATCTGGTGCCGACGATTCAACGTCACGTTCAACGCGGCACCGCTCGATCCTCCGGCGACCGGCTAGCACACGCCAGGGAGGCCTCTCGATAAACGGCAGTGCACACCGGTACTGTGGTCGTGACCGAAAGGTGCCCATGGACCGAGACAAGACACGAGCCTTCGTCGACCGGTTCACGACCCTCGCATCCGGTGCGACCACGATCGGCATGCTTGCCGTTGCAGATCGCATCGGGCTCCTGGCGTCCATGGCGGCTGGCGGAGCCGGAACGACCGATGAGATCGCGGACGAGGCGGGCCTCGATCGACGGTACACCCGAGAGATCCTGAACGGTCTCGTGGCTGCGCGCATAGTCGACTTCGATTCGACCACATCGACCTACAGCCTGCCGCGTGAACACGCCGCGGTGGTCGCCGACGACACCTCTCCCTACTCCATGGCTGGCTGGCTCGACATGATTCCGACGGCACTGGGGCTCACAGACCGGATTGCCGGGGCCGCCGTCAAGGGTGGCGGTGTCCCGTTCGAAGAATTCGGGCCCCACATGATCCGCGGCATCGACCGCGGGAACAGACCGTCCATGCTGACGCTCCTCACACGACGATGGATCGCCACCATGCCCGACATCGTCGAACGTGTGGAAGCAGGTGGCCGGATCGCCGATCTCGGCTGCGGCTCGGGAGCAGCCGTTGAGGCGATGGCAACGGCCTACCCGGCGGCGTCCGTTGTCGGCTTCGACATCTCCGAGGACTCGATTGAGCGGGCACGCGCCGCAACCGACCTGGACAATGCATCATTCGTCGTCGGAGGTACAACCGAGCTCCATCGGGATGGGCCCTTCCACCTCGTCACCGCACTCGACGTCATCCACGATCTCGCCGACCCACGCGCAGCTCTCGAAACGGTTCGATCGTCCCTGACTGCAGACGGCGCGCTCCTGATGATGGAACCGCGGGTCGGTGCATCCGTCATCGACAACCAGACCGACCGGGGCGCCCTCGTCTATGGCATCTCGACGTTTCACTGCATGACGCAAAGTCTCGCCGTCGGCGGCGCGGGGCTCGGCGCAGCCTGGGGGCCGGACGAAGCGCGAAAGCTCTGCCTCGACGCAGGGTTCTCGTCGTTCGAAGAGCTTCCGATCGAGAACCCGTTCTCGGCCTTCTACCGGGTGTCGTAACCGGCGCGACGGTTCCCCCCGACCGTCGTACCCTTCCGGTGAACAACGCCACGGACGCGGACGACATCTGAAGCGAGGTAGGAATGACCAGGGCACGACTCGTACTCGTCGGGTTGACGATCGCGACGCTTGCGGCTGCCTGTGGTGGATCGACCACCACAACAACGATGGACCCGGCTGACCTCGTTCCCGGCGACATCGCACGCGGTGCCGATGTCTACAAAGGAACGTGTGCGACGTGTCACGGTGGCGATGCCAAAGGTATAAACGGACTCGGGAAGCCACTCGTCGACAGCGACTTCATAGTCGCACAGACGGAAGAGAGCCTCGCTCTCTTCATCAAGCAGGGAAGGACCAAGGACGACCCGGAGAACAAGCCGGGAATCGCCATGCCGCCCACGGGCGGAAACAACGGTCTGTCCACCCAGGATCTCTACGACGTCGCGGCATATCTGATATCTCTGAATCCGTGAACTCGGGACGCTGACCCGAAAGACCGGCGCATTTCAGCGTTCGCCGTATCCTGAAAGCCATGAGCGAAACCACTTCGAATCTGCCCATCTGCATCCACTGCGGCACACCGCGACCCGCCGATGAATCCGTGTGCCCGTCGTGTGGCAAGCCGTGGATCGATGTGCATATCGCACCCCCATCCGAGGCAGCGGTCCCGCCCGAATCCGCGGCCGTCGCTGGTGCGGCAGTCGCTGCGGCGGCGACCCCTCCACCGCCGGTCGACCCTCCGGGTGTCCCCGATCTCGCCCCCCACGACACCGGCGAATTCGGATTGGACGAGTGGACACTCCCGCCAGACCCCCCCAAGTCCAAGGCCATTTGGTTGATTCCGATCGTGCTCGTGCTGCTGATCGGCGGCTTCTGGGCATACGTCGCATTCTTCGGCGGCTCGAGCACCGAAACGACTACTACGACATCCCCCGAGACAACGACGACGATCGCCGATACCACGACCACCACGGAGCCCCAGGAGACGACGACCACGACGTCGGCTACGACCACAACGATCGCGGCATTCCCACCTGCGTCGGACTGGCCCGCCGCGGGCGATCCGGTGGCGCAAGAAGACCTCACACTCATGGCGGCCGGCATCGGTCCGATCGAGTTCGGGTCGACACTTGCCGATTCATCCGGCATCCTCGTCGCCAGTCTCGGCGAAGCGGAGGTCGCCGGAGACGATGACGTGTGTTTCCCCGAAGAGGCGTATTGGCTCCAGTGGGGTCCCCTTCGTGCCATCTACGACGGCTACGAGCCGGATTCCCAGTTCGTGTCCTATCGCTACGAAGACCTCGGCATCGGTGACACAACCGTCGATCTCGCAACCCTGTCCGGTATCCAACTCGGTGACACGATCGAAGACCTCCAGAACACGTATGTGTCCTATACGGTGACCTTCGAGGTCATCGACGCGCAGGACTACTTCCGTTTGCTCGACGGTGGCGAGTTGCTCCTGTGGGGACCGGTCACGAGCACCGACCCGGACGGCACGATCATCGGGATCTACTCGCCGACCCCCTGCCCATCGGATCAGTGATGCGGTTCGGCAGGAAGGGTCCATCGGCTCTCGCAGAACTCCCGGACCTCGGGCGCATCCCCGTCGACTCGACGCCGGGCCTCGCCGTTCCACCGATCGGCGATCTCGCGGCGGCCTACGCAGAGGCAGCCCAGGCTGTGGACGGCTCAACCGTCGGCAAGATCTTCATCATGACCAGCCCGGCTCCGGGTCAGGGTGCCACGACGGTGACCGCAAACCTCGCAATCGCGGCCAGCCGGTACGGACGCAGGGTCCTCCTGATCGATGGCGACACATCGACCCACGGCCTTTCGCGTTTCCTCGTCACCGGGCCGGTACCGGGACTCACCGAACTCGCGCTGGGCACCGCAACGGTTCAACAGGCTGCGAGGATGTGGATCATCGACGATCGCACCCAGTTCCCGATGATCCCCGCTGGCGCACCTGCCGACAATCCGGGGATCCTGTCCGGGCTCATCGTTGCTGACGCGATCGAAGCGGTGGCCGAACGTGCCGACCTCGTGCTCATCGACAGTCCTCCGGTCGGGTGGTCCGACACGACACCCCACCTGGCTGTGCATGCCGATGGCTCGATCCTCGTCGTTTCGGAAGGAGCCGACGACGGTGCGATCACGACGGCGGCTGCACAACTGACCGAGATCGGCGCTCCGGTCGTGGGCTACATCACGAACCGAGCCGGATAGCCCGAAGGAACTTTCGGAGCAATCCTTTTTCAGAATCTCGTCGCAGACGGTACCGTTCAGGCACCATGCCGTTGCCGACCAAGCCCAAGCGCGTCTTCACAGCGCCCAACCTCATCTCCATCGCCACGGCGGTCGTGGTGTTCGTCGCTCTCCTCCCTTTCCACACATCCAGACTCTTCCTCGTCGGGGCATCGGTACTCGCGGCTGGTGCAGGCCTCGCCGTCTGGTGGCTCCTCGACACGCAGTTCTCGAAGGAACCAGCCTCGCCGACGTGGAAGACCCTGACAGCCCGCCTGGCAGGAACCGTCGCCATGCTCCTCGTTCTGTCGGTTGCGATCGCAGGCGTCGAGGTCGCTCTCTCGTGGAGCAGCATCGAAAGGCAGGACTACACGCTGAGCGAAGCGCAGGTAGCCCTCGGTCAACTCACGAGTTCGACCACAACGATTCCGGACGAGACCTCGCCGTCGACCACAGCAACCCTTCCACCGCTGCC
>CAYTWC010000010.1:0-17896 GCA_964441975.1 uncultured Acidimicrobiaceae bacterium
CGTGTGGTCCGGGGATATGGCGTCCGCTATCAGCGACAGCCGTTCGGGGTCGAGCAGTTCGTCGGGACTCAGGGGCGCAGTGGTCGGCTCGGTCACGTACTGCTGACGTTCCCATGCGACCGCCCGATAGGCCTCGACGAGTAGATGCTGGAAGAGGGGATCGGCCGGGTCGTCCGGTGGGTCGAGACTCTCGAATACCCACAGCGTTGCGAGGGTCAGATACCCCTGGCTGTTCGGTGGGATCGTCCATGCCGTGCGGTCGAACACCCGGAGTCCTGCCGGCTCGACCCACTCCGCCTGGTCGACGGCGAGATCGTCAGGAGTGATCGCGCCCTCGGTCGCCGCCATGATCTCCTCGGCCACGGCGCCCGCGTAGAAGCCATCTCGACCGTCAGCCGCGATGGCCTCGAGTGTCTCGGCGAGCCGAGGTCGCTTGACGGTGGATCCTGGATGAGCCGGGTTCCCACCCGGGTACAGAGGTCTCGCCGAAACCTGTTCGGTGAGGTGGGGATGGAGTCGTTCGAGCGACCGTGCCAGCTCGTCACTGACCTCGAAACCTGATCGTGCTGTCTCGATCGCCGGTGCGATGCATTCAGCGACGCTGAGATTGCCAAGTTCTGCCGAGAGCGCATGCCAGCCGTCGACGCAGCCCGGAACCGAGATCGACCATGGACTGTAGAGGGGTATCTCCCCGTGCCCCATGTCGCGGATGTCGTCGGCCGACACTCCCGACCCCGCGCGCCCCGACGCGTTCAACGTCCGTGGTTCTGTCACTCCCGGTATGGAGACGAGGGCGAAGAGATCGCCACCGGGTCCGCAGGTGTCCGGTGCGACGACGCCAAGGACGGCGTTGACTGCGATGGCCGCATCGACCGCGTTTCCTCCACGTCCGAGGATTTCCATCCCTGCCTGTGAAGCGAGATGATGCGGAGACACCGTGAACGGGGTGTTCGGTGGCTGTGGCCCGGTGTTGAGCGTCGCCTCGGGATGGCGACGGGGTGCGTCGGTCATTCGCCCGTGGACGACAGTCTGCGGTTCAACGCGTTGAGCACGGCCTTCACAGCTGCCTCATCGCCGTGGCCGGAGACCGCTGCGGATCCCACGGTCAACTCTTCGGTCCCGCGACCGCCGGCGGCGACGACCACCGCCACGATCACTTCATGTGAACCGACTTGTGTTCGAGCAATCGAGTCCAATGCGATCGGGGGTGTCTCCTCGAATGTCTTCTCGAGGGCATCGATCGTTGCTTCTCCGATCAGCCGCAGACGGGCGGAGGCCACGAGCGGGCCGGTCGCTGTACCCGTGTGTTCCTGCTCGTCGTGGCGCAGCGTGACCTCGATCGTGGTCCTGGTGCCGTTCGGTGACTCGGTGACACCGCGCAACGCCGCACGAGCCGTCGTGGCGAGGTCGAGTTTTTGGGGGCTGATCTGGACAACCGAGATGACACGGTGATCGATCGGCAGTCCGAATCGTGCCATTGCGAGGCTCTGGACGTCGCGTGCGACCTGCTTGCTCGGCTTGTCGGACGCGGCGATGATGTGGATTTCGGTGATGGCGTTGCCCTGATTCACGACCCGCGCTGCATCGACCGACTCGAGCCGCGTGAGCCCTTCTTCGAGTTCCCTGAAGTTCACTGACATCACGCGTGATCGTAGTGCAAATGCGACGAGGAAGCACGTCGGGTGTTGTTCTGGACACGATGAGTGGTGGGCAGTCTTCCCCGATAGTGGCCGCGCAATCCTCAATACAGCCGTTCAGACAACCGATAAACCTTGCAGCAGGGTCATGTGGGCTGTAACTTGACGGAGCCACCTGCGTGAGGTGGCATTGGACTTTTGGCGGAGTCCGGGGGAATCGGTGTCGGTGGACACGTTCCTCTTGGTTCGGGAACAGTTCATGGATTCTGAAAATACATGAACAAGTGACTTGCCTGGGCGACATCTCGTCGTTCGGGCGATGGAGGTGGCGGCGAAGACCCGGGACGCTCAGAAACGAAACAAACAACTCCAGCGAAGCGAGTACCCCGAATCTCGGCGAATTGATGCCGGTACCGAGGAACGAAACACTGGAGCATCTCGTGAAGAGCTCATTGATCAAACTTGCATTGACTGTCGGAGCATTGGCTACAGCCCTTTTGGCTGGCGCCGCAAGTCTCAGAGTCGGCTAAGTGAGTAGACCCGGGTCGCCGCCCCTTTTTGGTCACCGAGACCGAGAGCGGTAGCTGTGGACGATGTGACACGTCAGGAGCGGGCGAAGAAGCGGTTTGCCATCGCGTTCGTTCTCGTCGGGGCGATTGTGATCACCGGTCTCTTCTTCGTTCAGTCGTTTCCCCAACCGGTGTGGCTGTGGGCGGCTTTTGCTCTCGCATTTGTCTTCTTCGAGTGGAACTCCGTCGAAGTCAACGACAAGTTGTTTGCATCGCCATCGGTGATGGTGATGATGACTGCCGCAGTCGCGTTCGGACCCGATTCGGCCGTGCTCGGAACTGCTGCGATGGCGGCCCTCGCATTCCTGACTCCCGATGATGTGCGAGAGCGGCGATGGTTCCAGCCAGCTGTGAATTCCGGTCAATTGGTGATCACCGTCGCGATGTCGTCGACGGTGCTGGCATTGCTGCTGACAGGCTTGACCGAGTCACAGGGCACGTGGTCGGTCACGAACGGAACGATCCCACTGATCGCACTCGCTTCCGCGTTGGCAGCCATCGTGTACGGGTTCGTGAATCTGCGGTTGGTGATGTTCATAGTTGCGGGTGTCTACGGAGACAAGAACATGAATCCGTGGTCACACATGGGTCAGATCATGCTTCCGTTGACGGGCATGGGGTTTCTCGGTGGACTGCTCGGAGCCACCTACCTCATGGTCGGACCTGCGTCGCTTCCATTGATCGCCGTCGTGTTCTTCACCGGCTACATGGCGTTCGAGTCCTACGCCCGACTTCGCGAGGCGCAGTTGTCCACACTTGCCGGGTTCATCAAGGCGCTCGAGGCGAAGGACCTCTATACACGCGGTCACACCGAACGCGTCGCGTACTTCGCCAACATGATCGGCCAACACCTCGGGTTCAACGGTACGCAGCTCGAGCGCCTGCGATGGGCTGCACTCATCCATGATGTCGGAAAGCTTGCCGTCCCTCGCGAGGTCATCCGCAAGAAGTCGCGACTCACAGACGACGAGTACCGCGAGATGCAGGGACATGTCCACCACGTCGAGAACCTGCTGAGCGAGGTCGAGTTCCTCCGACCGATGGTCGAGATCGCAGCCAACCACCACGCCCACTTCGATGGGAACGGGTACCACGGTGGCGAAGGGGAACAGGGCGATACACCGTCGCTCGAAGCGCGTATTCTCGCCGTGGCAGACTCGTTCGATGCGATGACTTCAACGCGTTCGTACAGGATCGCCATGTCCCAGGAGTACGCGTTCGGGGAACTCCGACGGAACGCCGGGTCTCAGTTCGACCCGGATGTCGTAGAGGCATTCATCGAAGCCCTCTCGGCATCGGGGGAGCGGTATGGCTCACCCGTGGAGATATCCGAAGAGGAGGCGCGTCGGCGCGCCGAGCGCGGTCAGGGACAACCGTTTGACGCGATCGACCGTGTTCGCGGGCGACTGAAGTATCCACGCTCCGACGAGACTTCCGAAGGCAGCGGACGCGAGGGGAGGAACGTCTCGAATGGCTGAACTCCGTCTCCGTACCCTGACGGTCGTGACATGGCTGAGCTTGAACATCGTTTCGATCACGTTCATCGTCGTCGGAGTCACCTCGACCGACGAGGAGCCGATCCAGTGGCTATGGCCGGTCATCGTCTGGGCCGTGGCGATCACGGCGATATCGCTCATCGCGGTCCCCGCTCCTTCCGGCTCTCGCCTCAGCCTTGGGATCGGCGCCACGGTGGCAGCTTCGATTCTGATGTCGGATCCCGTCGCGCTGGCAGCCGCAGTGTGCCTTGCCTTGTCCGCCTCCGGGCTCGCTGAGCGGAATCTGCTCATCGAGATCGAGCGGACCGACGGTGACTTCCTGACCGACGCCGTAGCGATGGCAGCGTATACGGCGGTCTACCTTGCGCTGCACGACGTCGTCGTCGACTCAGGCGTTCTTGACGCGTCATGGTCGACGGTCGCGGTCGTCCTGCTCGCCGGTCTGGTGTGGTTCATCATCCGGGCTCTGGTGGCCGCTTTCGTCGGTCTCGAACGGAGCGATCTCGCCGGGCGCTATCTCTGGCTGCTCGCTCTCGAGGACTGGGCAGTGGTCGTGTCACTGTTCGCTGCCGGAACGTTGTTCGGACTCACATGGCCACTGATGGGTTTGTGGGCTGGTGCGGTTGCGGTCCTGCCATACGCTTTCGGGCATCTCGCCTTCTCCCGATATCACTCGACCCGCGTGACGTACGGTCAGACGATTCGTGCCCTTGCGCAGATTCCGGAGGTCGCCGGCCTGGCTCAATCGGGTCATTCCACCCGCACCGCGGATCTCGCTGTGGCCATTGCCCAGGAGATGGGTCTCCACCCCAACGATGTGATCGAGCTCGAGTACGCCGCGCTCATGCACGACGTCGGACGGATCACGCTCAACGAACCCGCCATCGTGAAAGCCGGGTTCACCGAGGAGGACATTGCGCGGTGGGGTGCCCAGATCATCGCCGAGGCGCCGTACCTCGAGCACGTCAGCACCCTGGTCGCACAGCAGCATCGGCCCTACCGGTCGCCGGGCGTCGAGACGGATCCCGACGTTCCGGTCGCGTCGAAGATCATCAAGGTCGCGAGCGCATACGACGACGCAAGGGTCAACAAGGGATATTCGGCGATCGAGTCGCTCGAGCGTATCCACCAGGGTTCGGCCTACGAGTTCGACCCGAAGATCGCTCGATCACTGCGTCGTGTGTTGATCTACCGTGGTGAAATCGCCATCTAGGTCGATGCCTAGTTGTTCGATTCCGATGCCGACCCCGGTACGCCCGTGACCCTGTGAGCGAAGAGCGTCAGTGGCTGACGCATCTGATCCTCGAGGAACGCTCCCACCCCGATGACGAGGAAGACGTCACCGAGCGAAAGCACCGCGCCGGGCAGCGGGATGATGTCGGCGAGGAACGGCAACCGTGTGCTCTCGGTCAACAGGACGTGCTTCGCATCGAGGACGAGAGTGCCCTCGCTCCCTGCAATGGCTGCTGCCTCAGCGAGTACCGGCATGCCACCGTTGAGTGAGATGACCGTGAAGTTCATGAGGATTCCCATCCCGGCGATCCAGATACCGGTCAGGTCTCGGTTCAGCCACACGAAGAGCAGTAGCGGGAGGTACGAGCCCAGGATCAGGGCGACAGCCAGTTCGTGGTTGTCGGTATGAACCAACCCGGACCCGGCGAGCACGAGGAAGCCGAGTGGCAGAAGCCACCACATCGTCACTCGTATCTCGGTCAGATTGCGAAGTTTTCCCCCACGAACGAATCCGACAGCGATCGAGATGACCAGAACCAACGCCATCCACTGCATGTGCTCACGATAGCCACGGCCCCATGTTCCGTACGCGTGAAGGACGCAGAGTTTTCGCTACCGTGCAGCGAACGCCGACCGACCGGGAGCAGCAGGTGATCAGATACGACGTCGATGCAGGTGTGGCGACGATCACGATCGACGACCCGGATCGCCGCAACCCGCTTTCCAACGATGAAATGGACGCGCTCGCCGAGGCCCTTTGGCGCTCGTCCAGCGATGATCACGTCCGCGTCGTGGTGATCACCGGTGCCGGCGATCGAGCCTTCTCGGCCGGCGGCGATCTCCGGTCGGGGTTCGTCGACGACCCCCTTGGTGGACATGAGCACCGCGACGCCCTCGTTTCGGTGTTCGGTGCGATCCGCAGGAACCCGAAACCGATCATCGCCAGGGTCAACGGTGCGGCGCTTGGTGGCGGCTTCGGTGTGGCGGCGGCGTGCGACATCACGATCGCAGTCGACGATGCACGGTTCGGGACGCCCGAGATCGACCTCGGGCTCTGGCCGATGATGATCTCGTCGATCCTCTCGCGCCTCGTCCCGCGTAAGGTGCTGCTCGAGATGATGATGACGGGAGGCGTGATTTCCGCTGAGGAGGCGCGCACATTCGGGATTGTCAATCGCGTCGTCGATCGCTCGATGCTCGACACCGCAGTCACCGAGACGGCGGAGGTTCTGATGTCAAAGTCATCCGCCGCGCTCGCGCTCGGGAAACAATCGTTCTATGCGATGGTTGACATGGACACCGACACCGGTTTGGACCATCTGCACTTGGGCTTGACCGCACTTGCAAGGACCGAAGACGCGGCTGAGGGCGTTGACGCCTTCATCGGCAAGCGTCCGCCCGAGTGGAAGCATCGGTAGGTATCTGTCAGCCGGTCAGCCAAGAGATCAGCCAAAGAGCAGGCAAACCGACGAATATCGCCGCTCCGATGCTCTTGGTGAAATAGGCGGCCAGCCCGCCGATGATCGCCGCTGGAACGAAAGGGTTCATCGGATCGAACGCGCCGTCCCGCGACACCAACGCGGGGAACGTGATCGCAGCGAGTACGGCTGGCGCAACATATCGAAGTGCTGTCTCGAGTGTCGGCGGGACGCTGAACCTGCCGAACAGTGCGATGAAGAAGAATCGGAACGTGAACGAGGCGATACCGGTTGCGACCACAGCGATCCAGGTGCTCATCCGTACCTCCGATCGGCCATCAGTCCGGCACCGACACCGGCAATCGCACCTGCCATCAATCCGAGTCCGTACGGCAGATCGATCGCCGCAACGGCAACAGCGCCGCCGACGACTGCTGCGAGGATCCCGGCTTTCGTGCGCACGGCAAGGATGAGGAGGGCGACGAACGTCATCGGGACTGCGAATTCGAGCTGCCAGGACTCAGGAATGAAGTTTCCGAGGAAGAACCCAATCGTCGTCGTCAGCTGCCAAGTGCCCCACAACGCGAGCCCCGCGCCGAAGTAGTACGGCACCAACCCTGGTGTGTCGTCCGGATCGGGGAAGCGCGTCGCTGTGACGAGGTAGGCCTGATCGGTGAGTAGATAGGCGATCGGGATCTTGGTCCGCATGGGGAGAGACGCCGTGTATCGGCCCATGTCGGCTGAGTACATCAGGTGCCGCGAGTTGATGACCACCGCTGTCAGGAACGCGGTCACTGCAGCGCCCCCCGATGCGAGGACGTCGATGAGCGCGAGCTGGCTGGCCCCACCGAACACGATGATCGAGGACGCCCATGCAGCCCCCTGGTTGACGTCTGACGCTGCGGCGGTGACGCCGAAGATGAGTCCGAACGGCGCGACACCGAGAAGGATGGGCATGACGGTGCGCAGACCATCGCGCCATGTTGTGGGACCGTCTGTGGCCACCGGAGTCCTCCCGGATGCGAACGCTGCACGCTACCGGTGCTGTGCGTTCTGCCAGACGCCCGAGCGTGTCGTCAGCCGAAGTGGTTCTCGAACTTCTCGGCCAGGGATTCTTCGGTCACTTCACCGAAGATCCGCTCGAGGATCACTCCCTCGGAAGAAATGATGTAGGACGCAGGGAGACCCAGCGGACGGTACTCCCCGTCAACCTCGGCCTCATCGTCGAACCCGATCGTATAGCTGACACCGATCTCATCGAGGAACGCCTCCGCATCCGACCTGATGTCCTGGACGGACACGCCGACGAAGGCCACGTCTGTGTGGGTGAGGGATGCTGTGTCGATCGCCGGCATCTCCTGCCGGCAGGGGAAGCACCATGACGCCCAGAGGTTCAAGAACACGGGACGCCCATCCGACGCGAGGTGTTGGTCGAGGCTGAACGTACCGCCGTCGGCTGTCGGCACCGAGAACAGTGGCGCGATCTCGAGATCCCGGACACCGTTGTCCTCGACGTCGAGTCCATGGGAGGTCGTCGACGAACCACCCGAAACACAGCCGGTCACCGACAGAGCGACGGCAGCGAGGAATGCCACGAGACGATGCGGGCTTCGGGAGCGAACCATGGACACACGATATCGGCGACGGCTGATTACGGACTGCGACCGGTCGCTGGGCGGGCACGGTTATCGTCATGGCATGTCCTTCTTCGAACGAAACCGAAAGGCACTCGCCGAGCGCGGCGTCGACGTGTCCCGACTGCCGCCCGGCCAGTACCACACCGAACGGTTCCCCGTCCTCCACGCCGGATCGGTTCCCGAGGTAGATCTCGGCGAATGGGACTTCGTCATCGACGGTCTCGTGGACCATCCGCAGTCGTGGACATGGGAGGAGATTTCTGCGATGCCAGCGACCGACATGACAGCTGACATCCACTGCGTGACGAAGTGGTCGAAATTCGACACGAACTGGCGCGGGATCTCGCCGCGCCACTTTTGGGACCAGATCGGTGCCGACGCGTCGGCGACCCATGTCATGGTCAATGCGTACCATGGGTTCACTGCGAACCTTCCCATCGATGACTTCCTCGCACCCGACAACCTCTTCGCCCACACCTACGAGGATGAGCCACTCGACCCCGAGCACGGGTATCCGCTTCGGCTGGTCGTTCCTCACCTCTATTTCTGGAAGTCGGTCAAGTGGGTTCGCGGATTCACGGTGATGTCGGGTGACAGTCCCGGATTCTGGGAGCGCAACGGCTACCACATGTACGGTGATCCGTTCAAGGAGCAGCGATACTGGGGTGATTGAGCCTCGGTTCGCCGTCTGTTGATGCGGGGTCCGCGCACACGAGGCACGCGTGGTTCCCGACCTCAAGTTCCAGACCCCCTGCGGAGCCGCTCGTTCTTCACGATTGACGAAAGATTGCGCTTTCTTGCACGGCGAATGCGGCTCCGTGACATCGGTAATCTTGGATGCTGAGAACACAAACACCAGACTCTGACACGGAAGAAGGCGCATCGTGACGCACGACCCATTTGCAGCCAGATCCACCATCGACACGCCGCTCGGCGAACGAGTGGTGTATCGCCTTGACGCCCTCAAGGACATGGGTGACATCGACTCGCTGCCGTACTCGATCAAGGTTCTGCTCGAATCGGTTCTGCGCAATCACGACGGCCGCGTTGTGCGCGACGACGATGTGCGCGCGGTCGCGCAGTATGACGCATCAAAGGTCGGGATCGACGAGATCGCGTTCAAGCCGGGCCGCGTCGTACTCCAGGATTTCACAGGAGTGCCAGCGGTTGTCGACCTCGCGGCGATGCGTGCTGCGATCGTCCGGATGACCGGCGACGAGTCAGCAGCGAACAAGGTGAATCCGCGGGTCCCGGCCGACCTCGTGATCGACCACTCCGTGCAGGTCGACGCGTTCAACACCCCCGACGCGCTCGGGATCAACTCGGATCTCGAATTCGAGAGGAACCGGGAGCGGTACGAGTTCCTGAAATGGGGTCGTTCGGCGTTCGACAACTTCACTGTCGTTCCTCCGGCGACGGGCATCGTGCACCAGGTGAACCTCGAATATCTTGCAAAGGTCGTGTGGGATTCCGGAGGTGTGCTGTATCCCGACTCGCTGGTCGGGACCGACAGCCACACGACGATGATCAACGGCCTCGGCGTCGTCGGCTGGGGCGTCGGCGGCATCGAAGCAGAAGCAGTCATGGTCGGTCAGCCGATCTACATGCTCCTGCCAGAGGTCGTCGGATTCAAGCTCACCGGGAAACTGCCCGACGGTGCAACGGCTACGGACCTTGTACTTGTCGTCACCGAGATGCTTCGCGCCCACGGCGTCGTGGGGAAGTTTGTCGAGTTCTATGGTTCGGGCCTCGCCGACATGCCCGTCGCAAACCGCGCAACGATCGCGAACATGGCTCCCGAGTACGGCGCCACTGTCGGATTCTTCCCGGTTGACGACCGGACATTGGACTACCTGCGCCTGTCCGGCCGAGCCGAGCCTCTCATCGAGACGGTGGAGCAGTACTACAAGCTGCAGGGCATGTGGCATGACGACTCGCGAGAGATCACGTACAGCTCGTCACTCGAACTCGACATGTCGACCGTCGTACCGTCGCTCGCCGGTCCGAAGCGACCTCAGGACCGCATCGAGCTGTCAGACATGAAGCGGCAGTGGGGCAGAGACATCGTCGAACAGCTACGGCCCGACGGGGGAGGCCCCGGGAGGGCGGAGGACGTCGCGTTCGAGGGAGCAACCTTCGACCTGACGGACGGTGACGTCGTCATCGCGGCCATCACATCGTGTACGAACACATCGAACCCAGAGGTCATGATCGGTGCAGGCCTGGTGGCGAGAAAGGCCCGACGCTTGGGTCTCAACCGCAAGCCTTGGGTGAAGACATCGCTTGCGCCGGGCTCGAAGGTCGTCACCGAATATCTGGAGAAGTCCGGATTGCTGACGGACCTCGAGGAAGTCGGTTTCTATACCGTCGGGTATGGATGCACGACCTGCATCGGGAACTCTGGACCGTTGCCCGAACCGATCAGCGAGGCGATCCACGATCACGACATCGTCGCCGCATCGGTGCTTTCCGGGAACCGCAACTTCGAGGGGCGGATCAGCCCCGATGTCCGGGCGAACTACCTTGCGAGTCCTCCGTTGGTTGTGGCCTATGCACTTGCAGGCACGGTTGACATCGATCTCAGTACCGAGCCGATCGGCACGAACGACGACGGAGACGATGTGTTCCTGTCCGACATATGGCCGACCCAGGAAGAGATCGCCCGAACCATTGCAGATTCGCTTTCCACGGATCAGTTCGTGCGGGAGTACGGATCGGTCTACGACGGCTCGTCGGAGTGGCGTGACATCACCGACGAGGGTGGTGCGCTCTTCCAGTGGGATCCCGCGTCCACGTACATCCAGGAGCCCCCTTTCTTCCGCGACCTCGGCCCGGATCCGACACCGATCCAACCCGTCGAGGGTGCTCGGGTTCTGCTCAAGCTGGGCGACTCGGTCACGACCGACCACATCAGTCCTGCCGGGTCCATCGGTCCGGAAACACCTGCTGGCAAGTTCCTCAGCGACGCCGGGGTCGAGCGACGGATGTTCAACTCATACGGTTCACGGCGCGGCAACGACCGGGTCATGACCAGAGGAACGTTCGCAAACATCCGGGTCAGGAACCAGCTGGCCCCGGGCACCGAAGGCGGATGGACGAAGGACTTCACCGACGGTGAGATCCGATCCGTGTACGAGGCAAGCCTCAACTATCAGAAGGCCGAGACGCCGCTGGTCGTACTTGCCGGAATCGACTACGGCATGGGTTCGTCACGCGACTGGGCGGCGAAGGGGACCTTCCTGCTCGGCGTGAAGGCAGTGATCGCCGAAAGCTACGAGCGGATCCATCGGTCGAACCTCGTGATGATGGGCGTCCTTCCGCTCACGTACCCGGACGGTGAGAACGCTGAGTCGCTCGGCCTCGACGGTACCGAGATCTTCGATATCGACGTCGACGACAGTCTGGTCCCCCGACAGGAGGTGCCGGTCGTCGCGACGAAGTCCGACGGGACTGTGATCCGGTTCAACGCGATAGCGCGTTGTGACACGCCGATCGAGGTCGACTACCTCCGTCACGGCGGCATCCTCCACATGGTGGTCCGGGAAATGGCGTCGTAGCGCGACGTCCCCGACGTGTTGCGTCGGGTAGTCTGTCCCCATGCAATCAGATGCGACTTCCGTCGAGCAATACCTCGCTGAGCTCCCCGACGACCGCAGAGATGCGATCGAAACGGTGCGGGACGAGATTCTCCGTCGATTGCCCGATGGCTACGTCGAGACGATGAACTGGGGCATGATCTCGTACGAGATCCCGCTGTCGACGTACCGGGACACGTACAACGGCAAGCCGCTCATGTACGCCGCGCTTGCGAGCCAGAAGAACCACATGGCGGTCTACCTCAGCGGCGTGTACACGAGCGATGAGGGCCGAGATGCGTTCCATGCGAAGTACCGCGAGACGGGGAAGAAGCTCGACATGGGCAAGAGCTGTGTCCGGTTCAAGACGATCGACGATCTCCCGATCGAGGTCATCGGGGACTCGATCGCGAGCATGGCTCCGGAACAGTTCATCGACATCTACGAACGGGCGCGGGGAATCTGAGCAAACGCGCCAGACAACCGGCGAGTTAGATGTTGGTGACGAACTCGTCGATCGCGTGTTGGGACCGTAGGTGGATCCAGTCGATGTGGCTCCACCGCGGTGAAGCCGCGTCGTCCTCGTACCGGCGCCGTGTCTTGTCGTAGCGGGTCCACGTCCACAGGACGATGTTGATTTCAGGATTCGGGTGAACGAGGTTGGTCCACTGTTCCCGGTTGCCGTTCCAAAGCACCTCCCTCGTTGCCGACCGGCGGATACTTCGCGCCGTCACCCTGCGCATCGTGGTGAATCGCGAGAGGTCGAGCCAGATGATCGTGTCCGCCCGTTCCCAGATGAGATCCTGGATCCCCGCACTCCGATAGTTGCCGTCGATGACCCAGGATTCCGTGTCGACGAGCGGCTGAACGGCAGCGCGGAACTGATCGGGTGGCAGCGGTTGCCAGTCAGGTTGGTGGTGGACGGCGTCGAGCTCGAGGTGGGGGATCGAAAGGCGATCCGAGATCGTCCTCGCGAGGGTTGTCTTCCCGGATCCTGAGCTGCCGACAATGGAGATGCGTCGCATCTGCAGGACACTATCGGTTCGGACGGGCTGGTTTTGCCTGTCGGCCTGTCGTCGGAGAGCGCGAATCGCCTACGAACCCCGGTGGTCGAGTTCGACCGTCACCGGGCGAGAGGCCGCGCTTTCGAGAAGGCCCTTGATGATGCCGTGATCGAGCTGGCAGAGAACATCCGGCTCGTCATCGGGGTCGCCGCTCAGTGGGCAGAACCGGGCAACGATCCGATTCTCGGACGCAACCGTGGATGCGCCGAGGCCACGGCCCATCATCGAAGTAGCGATCGCGAGCGCTGCGACTTCGTACCCCTCGTCGTCAGGGACCCCGATTTCGGCTCCGAGGCTCACCCCGTAGTCGTGTCCGACCTTGAACGCGATGTCGTCGGCCCTGCCGTCGTCGAGTTCTTCGATCACGGCAACGAGAAGCTCGGCGAGTGCGTCGTACTTCCTCGCTGAATACTGCACCGACACGGCCTTGTCCGTCGCCTCGTAGTGCTTGGCAGGTCGACCCGCGGTGCTACGGGAGGCAGTGGTGTCGGAGACCCGGATGTACCCGTCGGTGACCAACCGCTCGAGATGGTGGCGAGCGACGTTCGGATGGATCTGGAAGTTCGCAGCGATCTGGCTGGCGGTCACGGGGCCGTTGGACTCACGGATCATCACGTAGATGCCGCGCCGAGTCGTGTCGCCAAGCGCCCCTGTGATGGTTTCGATCTGCTGGTCAAAACTCGTGTCAGCCATGGCTACCTCTCTCACCCGGCATTCTAAGGTCCTGGACCCTTGCACGTGACGGGTCGCGCCTGAAACCTTGAAGCCGACCCGTCACTAGCCTCGCACGAAACGTCTCAGGAGTACAACGCGTGGCAGAGGTTGCAGCAGTCCGTTCAGCAGTCGAGGGGGTTCTCGATCCTGAACTCCGGGCGACCATCGGGTCCCTCGGCATGGTCAAGAGCGTCGACATCGAAGGGGATGGCGTCTCGATCACGCTCGCTCTCCCGCTCGGTGGCCACCCTGCCGAGGAGGAGTTGATGCGTCGGATCAAATCGGCGGTCGACGGAACCGGTTCTCGGGGTCAGGTCGATGTCGCGATGACCGCCATGTCTGAACCCGAGCGCGAAGAACTCGGGACACGCATGCGCGGTCGTGCCGTCGACGATCGGGAGGTCGCGCTTGCACGTCCGGGCACCAAGACACGGGTGATCGGCGTGGCATCCGGCAAAGGTGGCGTCGGGAAGTCATCCGTCACCACGAACCTGGCGATCGCCCTGACCAACAAGGGTCATCAGGTGGGGATCATGGATGCAGACGTCTGGGGTTTCTCCATCCCGAAGATGATGGGTATCGAACGACCACCCTCGGTACTCGAGGACATGCTCATTCCTCCGGTCGCCCATGATGTCGCCGTGATCTCGATGGACTTCTTCGTCGAACCCGATCAGGCCGTCGTATGGCGTGGACCGATGCTCCACAAAGCGCTCGAGCAATTCCTCGTCGACGTGTACTGGGGTGATATCGACTTCCTGCTCGTCGACATGCCCCCTGGGACGGGTGATGTTTCCATATCGATCTCCCAGTACCTCCCGCGATCCGAAATCATCGTCGTCACCACGCCACAGCCCGCGGCACAGCGAGTGGCCGTCAAGGCCGGGCTCATGGCCAAAAAAGTCAATCAGGAGGTTGTCGGCGTGATCGAGAACATGTCGTGGTTCACCGGAGACGACGGCAAACGCTACGAGCTGTTCGGTTCGGGTGGGGGAGAGGCACTCGCCGCGGACCTCGAAGTCCCGATGCTCGGTCAGGTCCCCCTGATCCCCGAACTCCGGGAAGGCGGCGATTCCGGCAGGCCGGTCACGGTGTCGGATCCCGAGGGCGAAGCGGCAGTGGCTTTCGCCGCAATCGCGGACGAGCTCGTCTCGCGGCGCCCCCGTCTTCGAAGCCATCCGGAACTTGTCATTTCCTGAACATGACCCATCAAACCCAAGGAGCCACGATGACTGAATCCGTAACCGTCCGAATCGGCGTCAGGTCGGCCCGCGAGCTCGAGATCCAGGTGGACGACGGCGATGCGGTCGCTGAGGCCTACGAAAAGGCCGTCAAGGGCAAGGACACCGTCTTGTGGGTGACCGATACCCGTGGCCACCGCTTTGGTGTCCAGGTGGAAGGCATCGCCTTCATCGAGATCGACCGGCCAACCGAACGCGGCGTCGGGTTCTGAGCGAAGATCTCAGATCTCCGATCCCCGATGTGGGCGTGATCTGGGATCTACGAAGCCTGACGGCGTCGTCGCCGCTCGGCGAGCCACCGCTTGCGGTACCGGCGGCGATCGTCCTCAGGGAGACCGCCCCAGACGCCAGCTTCCTGATTCGTCTCGAGGGCATAGAGAAGGCATTCCTCGACGACGCTGCATGACGAGCAGATAGCGGTCGCTCGGTCGATCATGTCGATCGCGGGACCGGTCGTGCCGACGGGAAAGAAGATGTCAGGATCAGAGTCTCGGCAGGCGGATAGTTCACGCCAGTCGGTAACGGTCAGCACGGGTCGTCGCTCCTACGAAATGCTTGCTTCTGCTCTCAAGTGAAGTATTTCACAATCCCAGGTGTCGTGTCAAACGAATACGGGAAATTTGTGGGATTTCTCGAGAAGAATTCTACGGGGCGATCCCGGTACCTCGGGAGTACCCGACAACGTTTTTCGCGCTCTTGCTGCAGAGCACGCGGCTGGCGTCGGTAGCATCCGGTTCCAACAGTGGAGAGCAGGAGTCCGATGACCATTGAAGAGCGCCTCAGAGAAGATCAGAAGACAGCGATGAAGGCGGGCGACAAAGCCACCCTCAACGTTGTCCGTTCCGTACGGAGTGAGGTTGCGACGGTACAGACGGCACCCGGTTTCGCGGGGGAGGTCGACGATGAGCTCTACCTGTCGACCATCGCGACCTACGTGAAGCGGATAACGAAGGCGAAAGCAGAGTATGACGCGATGGGCGAACCCGGTTCCGAACGATCGGAGGGCATCCAATTCGAACTGGACTACTTGGCACAGTTCCTCCCCACGAAGCTCGACGAGGCCGCAACCCGTGATCTCATCGCCTCGGCGATCGAAGAACTCGACGCCGGCCCTGGCACTCCCGCGGGGCAGGTCGTCGGAGCCGTCATGCGTTCGGGCAAGGAACTCGATGGGGCGCTCGTGAACCGGCTCGTCCGAGAGGCACTCGGGGAATAGTCGGACGAACAACAAATTGCGCTGTGGGTGCCCCAGGCAGGATTCGAACCTGCGCACCCGGCTCCGGAGGCCGGTGCTCTATCCCCTGAGCTACTGGGGCGCACGCAGATTGTAACCTTGCGGGTTCCGGCACCACTCGTCGGGACGCCAGATCCATGCCCGCAATCCGCAGAAGGTCTCATGTCCATCCAGAAGCAGCTCTCCCAGGTCTTCGCTGGCGCGTTCGAGGAAGCGGGTGTCGATCCTTCATGGGGGGAGGTCGTCGTCTCACAGCGCCCCGAACTCGCCGACTATCAGTGCAACGGAGCGCTCGGTGCGGCCAAGGACGCTGGTCGCAATCCTCGGGAACTCGCTGAGGAGGTGTGCAACGCGGTCGACATGCCGCATCTCATCGCATCGACCGAGGTCGCCGGTCCCGGATTCATCAACATCTCCCTGACAGCCTCCGGGCTTGCCGAAGCTGTGTCTGAGATGGCCGCGTCCGACCGGATCGGAGTCGACACGGTCGATCAGCCGAAGAAGGTGATCGTCGACTACGGCGGACCGAACATGTCCAAGGCACTCCACGTCGGCCACCTCCGCGCCGCGGTCATCGGCGAATCGATCAAGCGACTGTTTCGATTCTTGGGCCATGACACGGTCGGGGACATCCACATCGGGGATTGGGGAATGCCGGTCGGCCAGCTCATCGTCGAGCTTGAGGATCGTCGTCCGGATCTTCCGTATTTCGACGAGGATTCCTCCGGCCCGTACCCGTCCGATTCTCCGGTCGACCTGGACGACCTGTCCGACATGTATCCGGTCATCACGGCCAGGTGTGCCGAAGACCCGGTCGTTGCTGAACGGGCGCGCGTCGCAACGTTCGAGCTCCAGAACGGGCGACCGGGATACCTCGCGCTGTGGCAGCACTTCCGCGACGTGTCGGTGTCGGGACAGCGCGAGGACTTCGAGGCCCTGGATGTGGAGTTCGACGTCTGGTACGGCGAGTCGACCGTCCACGATCGGTTGGCCCCGCTCGTCGAGCGATTGCAGGAGTCCGGCGACGCACGGACGTCGGACGGTGCTGTCGTCATAGACGTTGCGCAACCCGACGATGCAAAGGAACTGCCTCCGCTGCTCCTGACCCGATCCGACGGATCCTATTTGTACTCGACGACCGACCTTGCGACCGTCGAGATGCGTGCGGATGACATGGCCGCCGACCTCGTGCTCTATGTCGTTGACGCTCGCCAAGGTCTCCACTTCGAACAGGTCTTTCGAGCCGCGCGAAAGACCGGGATCGCACCGGAGTCGATCGGTCTTGAACACATCGGATTCGGGACCGTCAACGGACCGGACGGGAAACCGTTCAAGACCCGCGAGGGTGGCGTCCTGCGCCTGGCAGATCTGATCACGCTCGTGGCAGACGGAGCCAGAGCCAAGCTCGACGACGCGCACATCGCTGAGGACTATCCCGAAGAGGAGCGCGATCAGATAGCGAGGCAGGTCGGGCTGGCCGCGCTGAAGTTTGGGGATCTGTCGAACCACCGGACATCGAACTACACATTCGACCTCGACCGCTTCGCCTCGTTCGAGGGGAAAACCGGACCCTACCTGCAGTACTCGGCGGTTCGGATCAAGTCGATCAGACGCAGAGCCGCTGAACAGGGGCTCACGCCCGGGGAGATCATCGCTCCGACCGTCGATGCGGAGAAGAATCTGATGTTGCGTCTGGTACGCGTGCCCGAGGTCGTCGAGCGAGCCGCGACCCTGCGGGCACCGAACGTCCTCGCGGAGTACGCATACGAGGTCGCCACGGACTTCAGTCGGTTCTACGAGAAATGTCACATCCTCAACGAGCCGGATGTCGATCGACAGTCGTCGTGGTTGGCGCTCGTCGACGTGACCCTCGCGGTGATCGAGCGCATGCTCGACTTGCTCGGTATCGAGATTCCGGACCGCATGTGAGCAATTTGCCCGTTCCGTTCAACCTGCTCCCCGACACGAGCGAGATCGTCGAGGGTCGGCTCACCGTCGGTGGGCGTGATGTGATCGACCTTGTGAACGAGTTCGGATCCCCACTGTTCATCTATGACGAGCAGCATCTCATCGCGCGG
>CAYTWC010000011.1:0-2664 GCA_964441975.1 uncultured Acidimicrobiaceae bacterium
CGCGGAGTACGTTGAAGTGACTGCTGAGGCGCTTGGCGTCGATGTGATGACCTCGTTCACCCGGTCGCATCTCAAAGTGGTTCGGGGGGGCTTCGTGCTCACTCCCGGCCCCGCTGCCGACGAGGGGTGCTCGACAGCTGCGGGGAGCCGTCAGGACGTCCACGGGTGGATCGCCAAGAATCGGGACAACAATCGCGAATCCCTCGAGCGTCAGATCGTCGTCGAGCACGTGGATCCGGATTGGGACGGTCGTCGTGCCGTGACGGTGGCGAACCTCGGAGGCTGCATGGCCAATTCGAGCGGAATCAACTCAGCGGGGTTTGCCGTCGTCGACACCGCCGTTTCGGTCTCGGACGCTCCACCCGGAATATTCAGAGCGTTCCTCCTCGACGGACTCCTCGCGCGGTGCACCACCGTCGCCGAAGCCGTTGCGATCATCGAAGAGGTCCCTCACCTCGGGGGAACTGCGACGATGGCCGATGCTTCGGGAGCGGTCGCAACCGCCGATCTTGCCCCCGGTGGCGCTTTCATCGAATACGCATCCGACGACGGAACCGTGCAACGGACGAACCACTTTCCTCGTCGGGTTGCCGACCAGGAGCACGTGCGGACTGCCTCGGGACGCCGGAACTCCGAGTGTCGTCTGGATGCGGTCACCGAGACGATGGATCGATTGGACACCGCACCGGACGACTGGCCGGAGTTCCGGAACTGGCTTGCCGATCAGATGCTCACCCACGCGGGTCCCGGTGCACTCTGCAAGCACTCCGATGACAAGTCCCTCACGATCTCGACGACGATCTATGGGTGCAACCCTCCCACGATGCTCACGTCTCTCGGGCCCGGCTGCGTCAGCCCTTGGGTCGAATGGTCGGCGTAACCATGGTCTCCGACGTCTCCCCGAATCAATTCGAAGGCACGGACAGCGAACGCATTTCGGCCGCCATCGCCGCAGCTTCAGGTACGACCAACAGGGTCGTGATCCCTGCCCGCAATTCGAACGGAACCGACCGTTGGGTCATCGACGAGGCAATCCTGCTGCCCAGCGACATGACGGTGCTGCTCGATGACTGCACCATCCAGCTGTCCGACACGTGTCGCGACAACATCTTCCGGAGCGACAATGTGGGCGTCGGCGTGACCGACCCGAAATGGAACCACAACATCTCGATCATCGGGGTCGGGAACGCGGTCCTGCGCGGGGCCGACAACCCACGTTCGACTGCTGGTGGAAAGATCCTGTCCCTCGACTCCACATTCGAGTCTCCTGTCGGCAAGGGCAAAGTCAGCTACGGCACCGACGCAGGAAAGGACGGAGTCGAGCAGAAGGGCGATTGGCGGAACCATGGAGTCCTGATGGCCTATGTCGACGGGTTCGAGCTCGCGGATATCACCATCGAGAACACCCATTGTTGGGCCATCACCCATGAAAGGGTCCTGAATGCGACCCTGTCCGGGATACGGATCAACAACCCGCCCCAGATCACCGTCGACGGCGAGACGCACTACGTCGCAAACCGTGACGGCATCAACCTCCGGCAGGGTTGTAAACACTTCCGCATCAACGACATCTCAGGCGAGAGCGGCGATGACTTCATCGCGCTGACACTTCTCGGGCTCAACCGTCCGCCGAAACCCGGCGGGCGACGGGCCGGGTCGATGGTGACGTCGCCTGCGTACATCGAACCGGATGATGACATGGTCACACCGACGACATACCTCCGCCACGACGATGACATCGAAGACATCACGATCTCGAACATCCGATGCAAGACCAAGAACCATGGCATCGCCCTCAGGACGGTCGGGATCGCGAGTATCCACGATGTGTTCATCGACGGATTGGTCATGCGGGGTAACCCGGACATCAAGAGCCACCAATCGGCGATGCTCTTCGGTGGTCGCGGGTACGGTGACCCGAGCCCGCTCGGCGCAATCCGGAGAATCCACGCAATGAACCTGATGGGGGACTCACGATCCGCGCTGATCCACGTGGAGGCACCAATCCAGGACTGCACGTTCATGAACGGGATCTACAGCGGGGAGGGTCCATACGCGGTGTCGTACCATGACTTCGACGAAGACACACCCAAGTACACGGTGTCGGACGGCAATACCGGTCGGGTCAATGTCGACAACGTCGCGGAGATAAACATCGTGGCGACGCGCAACGCAGAGGTGGTAGGTTCGCCATGACCCACCATCGAACCCAGATATTGGGTATGTATTCTATATGTTATCTTTCGTTCCTCGCGAACACCGGAAACCCTGCGTTGGGTGACACCGGTGGGGGGGAGACATCGTGCCACTGAATTTGTCCATCACGGATCGGGTAGCGTTGTTCACCCTGGACCGTCCGGAAGCGTTGAATGCGATCGATCCGGAACTCCGAGCCGAGATCAAGGGCGCTTGGCGCCGCATCGCCGAGGACGACGAGATCTTGGTCGCCGTGTTGACCGGGGCGGGAGACCGGTCGTTCTGCGTCGGATCCGACCTCAAGAAGACACCGCCCCCACCAGACAGTGCGGCCGCAACCGCGTTCGGGAATTGGCAATCGGATCACCTGCTCGCGGGTCTCGACACGGACAAGCCGATCATCTGCGCCGTCAACGGGTACGCCATCGGCGCAGGACTCGAGATCGCGCTGGCGTCGGACATCCGTAC
>CAYTWC010000011.1:2674-13685 GCA_964441975.1 uncultured Acidimicrobiaceae bacterium
CGTATCGCGGCCGAACATGCCTCGTTCGGGTTGACGGAGGCTCGGGTCGGCTCCATCCCGGGGGCGGGCGGAACACAGATGTTGCCGCGGATCGTCGGTCGATCGATGGCCATGCACATGATGCTGACAGGGGAGATGATCGATGCCGAAACCGCGTTGCGGTGTGGATTGATCAGTGAGATCGTCGAGGCGGAGCAGCTCGTTGACCGGGCCCTCGAAATCGGCGCACGGATTGCCCAGAACGCACCCTTGTCGGTGCGAGCAATCAAACGTTTGGTCGATCGCGGCGCCGATATGTCGCTCGAGACCGGCCTCGAGGTTGAGCGGTTCGTGTGGGGCCTCCTACGTGACTCAGACGACAGAGCTGAGGGGCGGAAAGCGTTCCAGGAGAAACGGCCGCCCGAGTATCGAGGCAGATAGGCGTGGCGGATGGTCGGACCATGACACCCGAAGTGACCACGAACGGTCCGCTCGACGGAATTCGCGTGCTGGAACTCGGCGGTGCCCTGACGAACTACGCAGGCAAGATGTTTGCGGAACTCGGTGCCGACGTCGTGCTCGTCGAACCGCCAGCGGGAAGCGATCTGCGGTCCCAACCGCCGTTCGCCGACAGCCCCGGTTCCGAGGACGATCAAAGTCTTCAGTACTTCTACCGCAACACCTCCAAGCGATCCATCGCACTCGACCTCTCCGTGTCGAGTGGTGTTGCGACCTTCCGACGGATGGCTTCGTCCGTCGATCTCGTGCTCGAGGATCAGAAGCCGGGCACCCTCGCCTCCCTCGGTCTCGCGTTCGATGACCTCGTGAAGCAGAACTCGAGCGTCGTCGTGACCAGCATCACGCCGTTCGGCCAGACCGGGCCGTACGCGAACTTTGAGCACACCGATCTGATCTGCATGGCATTCGGGGGCATGCTCTGGATGGGCGGCTACGAGGATGGCCCACCCGTGCGGGCGGTCGGTGACCAGGCGTACATGGCCGGAAGCCTTTTCGGCGCTGTTGCGTCGATGATCGCCCTCACGCATGCGGAACTCACGGGCGAGGGTCAGCATGTCGACGTCTCAGTGCAGGAGTCCGTTGTGATGGGTCTTGAGAACGCCGCACAGTTCTATGACCTCGAGAATCATGTGCGGACACGTTTCGGAGGCACGCAACGCGAAGCCGGATTCGGCGTGTTCCCGTGCGCAGACGGGCACGTGTTCCTCCTGGCAGCCGGGATCGGTGGCAACAGATTCTGGCCGAATCTTGTCGCTTGGATGCTCGAAGAGAATGTCGAAGGCGCTGACGTGTTAAACGGGCGACAATGGGGGAACCCAGAGTTCATGGGGTCCCAAGAGGCCAAGGACGAGTTCTGGAAGATTTTCACCTCGTTCTCCCGAGATCGTTCGAAGCAGGAGCTGTACCACGACTCCCAGAAGTGGCGCGTTCCTCTCGGACCGGTCAATCTCCCGTCAGACATCTACCAGAGCGCTCAGCTTCGCCATCGGGGCTACTTCGTCGACATGGAGGCGTTCGGGCGGTCGTTCCAGATGCCGGGAGCCCCATACAAGTTCTCGGAATCGCCGTGGCAGTTGTCGGGACCTGCCCCGGGCCTCGGGGAACACACCACTGAGATTCTGTCCGAGTTCGGTTTTGATGCCGGTGAGCGCGACCAGCTGTTCGAGAACGGCGTCGTATCGTGACCCGCAAGCCGCTCGAAGGCATTCGCATCGTTGATTTCTGCTGGGTCGGGGCAGGGTCGTACGCCACGAAGCTGCTCGCCGACCAAGGCGCAGACGTGATCAAGATCGAGAGTAGGGCACGAGTCGATGGCATCCGACTGAGTGCACCGTTCGCCGGCGGAAAGATGGGTGTCAACGCCAGTGGGTACTTCGCCGACCGCAACACGAGCAAGCGCAGCTGCACCATCAACATGAAGACCGAGCGCGGTCAGGAGATCGCACGGGCACTCGTGAAGGACTGCGATGTCGTCACGAACAGCTTCACACCGGGCGTGATGGACCGCTTCGGCCTCGGTTGGGACGATGTGCACGAGATGAATCCCAAAGCCGTGTATCTCGCGATGTCGATGCAGGGGGACGGCGGTCCCGAGAGGCACTACATGGGGTACGGCCTGACCATCAGTGCGCTCGTGGGTCTCCACGCGCTCTCGGGGATTCCGGGCCGACTCCCGGTCGGGACAGGGACGAATTACCCCGATCACATCCCGAATCCGTGTCACGCGGCATTTGCGGTGCTCGCGGCTCTTCGCCATGCACGACGGACCGGTCGCGGGCAGTTCATCGACCTCGCCCAGACGGAGGCGACGATCTCCGTCCTGGGGCCGTCGATGCTGTATCAGCAGGTCGCAGGTCGCGACCCGGACCCGATCGGCAACGGACACGACTTGTATGCCCCACACGGCGTCTACCCGTGCAAAGGGGAGGACCGCTGGATCGCGATCGCCGTGCGATCCGACACCGAGTTCGCTGCATTGGCCGACGTCGTTGAACTCGATAGCGAACTGGTCGGGTCGTTGGGCTCCGTCGACGCACGGCGACGCAGTGCGGAGCGACTCGATGAGGCGATCGGAAGAAGCACACGCAATCTTGACGCACACGAGTTGACCGCACGCCTGCAGGCGGTCGGCGTACCGGCGGCTCCCGTGCAGGATGCCAAGGGGGTGGTCGACGAAGATCCGCAGTTGGCCGAGCGCGGGCATTGGGTCCGGCTCGATCACGCCGAGATGGGCGAAACGCTGTACAACGCCCCTCCGTTCCGCTTTTCCCGTACCGACGGCGAGATTCGGATTCCGGCGCCGCTGATCGGTGAACACACGATGGATGTGTGCACCGAGCTGCTCGGGATGGACCCCGGCGCGGTGGAGAACCTGATCGAAGAGGGCGTGCTCGCCTAGGCCGTTTCGGCGTCAAGGCGCAGCGGATGAGCTGGATCGAGCTCCGATAGCAATCGATCGGTGAGGTCTTCGACGAGCCCGGCATTGTCCGGTCGATCTGCAGTGTTCACCGTCTCGTGTGGGTCGGTGCGGTGGTCGAAGAGCATGTGACCGCTGCGGGCACCCGTGTCCGGGTCGTAGAAGGCGGTATACCGTTCCCACTCGGTTCGAATCGTCTCTGCCCGATACATTCGACCGATCGCCAGCTCGCGGGCATTCGCCGGTGCCGAGTCGCAGAGCAGATCGTCGAAGCTCTGACCCTCGACATGCGGCGGGACGGGGATCCCCGCCAGCGCGCACAACGTGGGGTACATGTCGTTCAGAGCGACGAGATCGGTGGCGACACGCCCGGGCGGCATGTCGGGAGCGCGCACGATGAGCGGTACCCGCATGTTGGTTTCGAACGTTGTGTGTTTGCACCACATGCCGTGATCCCCGAGGTTGTAGCCGTGATCGCCCCACACCACCACGATCGTGTCGTCTGTCAGTCCCAACGCGTCGAGTTCTTCAAGCATCGTCCCGATGAGCGCATCGACGTAGCTCACGCACGCGTAGTAGCCGTGGATCAGCTGGCGGGCGAGGTCGTCGGGGACAGGACCCTTGGTCGGCATGCCCGCATAGAGTCGTAGTTCGTTCCAATCGCGGTCAGCGACCGCTGGTGCCCCTTCCGGGAGCGCATAGTTGTGCGGTAGGTGGATGTCATCGATGTCGTACAGGTCCCAGTATCGCTTCGGTGCGATGAAAGGGAGGTGTGGCCGTGGGAACCCGACCGCCATGAAGAATGGCCGATCGAGCCCCACCATCCTGCCGAGATCGGCGACAGCACGCTCGGCGGTGAGCCCGTCGGAATATGCGTTGTCGGGGACGTCGGCGGACTCGAACGCCGGTCCCCGGTGGACCCCTCGCGTTCGGGGCGGGACCTGTTTGTGCGCACGCTCGGTCTCGAGCGATTCGGGAAGGGCGTAGCAGTCGAAGAACCGCTTGCGCTCGGAGTTTGCGATCCACGGAGGTTCCGACCATCCGTCGGCGTGGTCGTCAACCCGGTCGAAGATCTTGCCGTTCGACGTGACGTGGTACCCGTGCTGCTTGAAGTAGGTATTCATCGGGACCGCTTCCGGTGCGTCGATTTCGGCGTAGCACGTGCGCTTCGTGAAGCGAGTCGGGCTCGGACGGAGACCGGTCATAACCGCCGCACGTGAAGGTCCGCACACCGGGAGGTTGCAATAGGCCCGATCAAACCTCGTGCCGGACGCCGCCAGGGCATCGAGATTGGGCGTGACCATGATGGACTCGCCGTAGCAACCCAGCTGGGGTCGCAGATCGTCCACGGAGATGAACAGGACGTTGGGTCGCTGCTTCACTTCGTCACCCGCCGGTTTGCGTGCTGAGCGTGATGACCCGGGCCGGACCGATCTGTGGGGAGTCTCGGACAGCGATGAGGATCTCCTCGCTGTTACATCGACCGCATCTTCATGGCGCTCTCAAGATGGTGCGCCATTGCGTCGCCGACGGCGTCGGCATCCCCCGACTCGAGAGCGGTCACGAGCGCTTCGTGCTCAGCGACGAACAACTGGTTGCGTTCATCCGAACGCCACTGCGAGAGGCTCGGCGGGAACAAACCGTGCCACAGCGGGGTCACGACCTGTTGGGTCACGAGTGGGGATCCGATTCGCAAGATCGCAAGGTGGAACTCCCGGTTCATCGCTGACAGATCTTCGGCCGACTCCTGACCGACCGCGGCTGCGAGGTCCTCGTGCAGCTTGCGGATCTCGGCGACCTGCTCGGGTTCGGCCCGTTCGCCGGCGAGTCGGGCGAGCTGTGTCTCGATCGATGATCTGATGAGGTAGAGGTCGTTGAGTTCTTGTGCCGACAACTCGGTGACGACAGCGCCGCGGTGTGGGGTGTATTGGATTGCACCGTCAGCTTCGAGGAGTCTGAGCGCCTCACGCACAGGTGTGGGGCTCACGCCGTACCGTTCGGCGATCTCGGCCTGTCGGAGTTGTTGTCCCGGTGGCATTTCACCGCTGGCCATCTCACTGCGCAGTCGCTGGAGGACGTATGCAGTCTTGCTCAGCGGTTGCTCCGGAGGTGCGGAGTTGGCCATCGTCGTGTCACCTTCTCGTTGGATACTCGGCGGTCTGTCGAAGTCCGCGGATCGTGTCCATAGAGTATATCTTTTTCTTCCCATGCGCCGTCAACGCACGTGCCCGTTTCTCTGGAATGCCGTTGAATAGGCGGGGTTTCGCCAATGTCGGAAGAACCCTATATTCGATATGATAGAGTGGATGAGGTACCGAGAAGGCGTGTCGGTGGTCAGCGGTCACCGGGACGACTCACGGTATTTCTTTGTCGAATAGGGAATCTGGAGATCCACGTGACGGAACAAGTAGATGTACTGGTCGTAGGCGGTGCCAGCGCCGGGTACGCAGCAGCCGTGGCTGCGAGACACGCAGGTGCCGAGCGTGTCGTCGTCCTCGAGAAGGCCCCGGCCGATCAGGTCGGAGGGAATTGTCGGTTCTCGTTGATGGGTTTCCGGTTCGCTCACGAGGGAACCGACGACATCATGAGCCTTCTCACCGACAGCAAGCGTGAGGAGCACACCAACACACAGATTCGTCCGTATCCATCCGATGAGTTCCTCAGCGATCTACGCCAGGTCACCGAGAACAGGATCGATCCTGAACTCGCGAGGATCCTCGCCGAGGACTCGCGTGACGCCATCGGCTGGATGACCGAACTCGGGCATCGATGGGACTTCTTCCACGGTCGCGTCGAGAAGGACGGCGTTGCTCACTACAACCCGGGGACGGTTCTGGCGCCCGACGGTGGCGGCCTCGCCCTTGTCGACAAGTGGATCTCGATCGGCAACGAACTCGGCATCGAACTGAGGACAGACTCCCGCGTCGCTGGTCTTCTCGGTGACCACCGCAAGGTCAACGGTGCGCTCGTCGATGGGCCCGACGGTCGCTACGAGATCCAGGCGACATCCATCATCCTCGCCAGTGGCGGGTTCCAAGCCAGTCCGGAGCGCCGCGGTCGGTACCTCCAGGTGAACGGTGACCTCATGAAGGTTCGCGGGAGCCGCCACAACACCGGCGAAGTCACTGAAATGGCCGTCAACCTCGGTGCGGCGACGTCAGGTCAGTGGCAGGGCGCACACGCCAGCCCGGTGGACAAGGATGCTCCTGCGATGGAGATGGACAACCACGTCAACCGGTACGGATACCCATTCGGGATCAGTGTCGACAAGAACGCAAAACGGTTCTTCGACGAAGGTGAACGCCACCGCACCTACACATACGCCAAGACCGGTTGGGCAGTCCTGCGGCAGGAAGGTGGCGTGGCGTTTCAGATCTACGATCAGAAGAGCAAGGAGCGCTTTCCTTCGGCCTATGCGGCCGCACCGGTGGTCGAGGCAGACACGATTCGAGAGCTGGCCGGAAAGATCGGGCTCGACCCTGATGCTCTCCAGGCAACGGTCGACGAGTTCAACGCTTCCGTCGACACATCCGTCCCCTACGACCCGACGATCGAGGATGGTCGGGGCACCAAGGGTCTGACACCGCGCAAGACGAACTGGGCCCTGCCGCTGACCGAGGCGCCGTTCATGGCATACGGCGTGACCTGCGGGATCACGTTCAGCTTCGGTGGGCTCAAGGTGAACCGATCGTCACAGGTGCTCAACACCAACGGGGACCCACTCGAGGGCCTCTACGCAAACGGCGATATCGTTGGACTGTTCTATCACAACTATCCCTCATGCAGTGGCATGACCCGCAACGTGGTGTTCGGCGGCCGCGCAGGCGCCGCAGCGGCAGGTATCAGCTGACGTCTGGGTCGCAACGGGTGACACGCTCCGAACGGAAGTGAGAAGCAAATTGTGACAAAGGTCGGATTCCTTGGATTCGGGGAGGCCGGGTCGTCCATCGCCGGTGGTCTCATCGATGCCGGCTATTCCGATCTCGTCGCATACGACATCGCCTGGGAAACGTCAGACCTGGTCCGAGAACGGGCGAACGACCTCGGCGTCACCCTCGTCGGCAGTCCAACCGAACTTGCGACGCGAGCGGACACGGTGATCTCCGCCGTGGTGTGCAGCCAGGCCGCGGTCGCCGCCGATTCAGTCGTCGATCACCTCACGGGAACCCACGCGTACCTCGACATCAACTCGGTCGCGGCGGGAGTCAAAGCGGAGATCGGACAACGGTTCGTCGATCGCGCACTGAGCTACACCGATGTCGCGGTCATGGGAAACATCAAGCGGGACATCGCCGACGTCCCGCTTCTCGTCGCGGGTCCCGACGCTGACGTGGTCAAGCGACGGTTTGACGACATCTCCCTTGACCTCACAGTCGTCTCCGACCTCGTTGGCGACGCTGCGCGGATCAAGATGTTCCGCAGCCTGTTCGTCAAGGGCCTCGAAGCGCTTGCTCTCGAATCGATGATGGCGTCCTATGCCACCGGAACCCATGAACAGGTACTTGCATCGCTCGAGGGCACGTTCGGGAAGTACACGTTCAGTGGTCTCATCACGCACCTCGTCGAACGGCATGCGGTCCATGGGAAGCGTCGTGCCGACGAACTGCTCGAAGTGGCCGATTCCCTCCGGGAGGCCGGTGTCGATCCGATCATGGCCGACGCCGGTCATCGGCGGATGTCGTGGGACGTCGATCGGGGCTTTCAGGATCGCTTTCCGAAAGGCAACGACCCGGACTGGGTCGCGGTCCTGGAGGGCCTTGAAGAGTTGCGACAGAGAGAGCAGACACCACAATGACCGAAGCACTGACCCCACAACTGTGTCGTTTCCTTGCCGACACTTCGTTTGACGACCTTCCGGACGAGATCGTCGAACGGACCCGGTATCTCCTGCTCGACGGAATCGCCTGCGGCCTCGTCGCTGCGAAACTCCCGTGGTCGGTCAAGGCGGTCGAGGGCACTCTCAAGGTCGATGGCGAAGGCGCAGCGACGCTTTGGGGTTGGAACAAGACGGTGACACCTCTGGGTGCCGCATTGCTCAACGGGACCTTCGTGCAGGGATTTGAGCTCGACGATTTCCACCCCCACGGAGCCCTTCATTCATCCTCAGTCGTCGTGCCCGCCGCTGTGGCTGCAGCTGAGGTCGAAGGTGGCATGGGATTCCATGACTTTCTCAATGCTCTCGCTCTTGGCTACGAGGTCGGGCCACGGGTCGGTATCGCCCTCGGCGGTGCCAAGGTGACCACCCGAGGCTGGCATAGCGGTGCCGTCTTCGGGCCTTTCGGTGCCGCAGCCGCAGCCGGAAAGGTCTACGGGCTCGATGCCGACGGATTCGAGAGCGCACTCGGCAACGCAGGAACACGGGCAGGGGCGCTCATGGCTGCCCAGTACAAGTCGATGGTCAAGAGGATGCACCACGGCATGGCGGCCCAGGCCGGACTCCACGGAGCCGCTCTCGCCTCGGAGGGTTTCATAGGGATCGAACAGGTGATCGAGCATGAATATGGTGGTCTCGCCTCGACCATGCTCGCCGGCCAGGACGTCGACGATCTCGAGAGCCTTGCGCGAGACCTCGGAACCACTTGGCCGATGCTCGACATCGGGATAAAGCGCCACGCGTGTCTGATCATGCTCCATTCGGCCGTCGACGCGCTCCTCGGGTATCGCGAAACTGCCGGATTCGACATCGATTCCGTCGACAGGATCGTGATCGGAGTGAGCGAGAGCGTCTACAAGCGCACATCGTGGAGGATGGAACCGCCGGGCTCGTCGCTCGGTTCGCAGATGAACCTCCACTATGCCGCGGCGATCGCGCTCATCGACGGTGGCGTATACGTCGAACAGTTCTCTCCGCAGTCGCTCGGTCGGGGCGAAGTATGGGACTTCATGGACCGGGTCGAAGTGGTCCACTCCGACGAGATCGATGCCCTCGGGCGAGATCGACGGTTCGTCACCCACCTCGCGATCCACAGGAGCGACGGACAGGTCGACCATCTCGTCGGTGACCCGCCCCAGGACCGTGCGTTCATCAACGACGACGTCATCACGAAGTACCGCGGACTCCTCGACGGGATCGTCGACGGCGCACGGATCGAGGCGATACAGGATCTCGTGCTCAACGGCGATGCATCCTCCGATGTTCGAGACCTCGTCGACCTGCTCAAGGCGGACGTCCGTCCCGCATTCGATGAGGCGTCGGGGAACACATGAAGCCGGCAATCCGTTTCGACGACGAGATGATTCTCACCATGAGCCGCGATCGTGCGTGGGAGCTTCTGACCGACCCGGAAGTCGTCGTCTCCTGTGTACCAGGAGCCGAGGTCGTCAGCATCGACCCGGACGGCACCATCCACGGTGCGCTGACACTGAGCCTGGGTCCATCGGAGACCCAGTTCACCGGTCGTATCGTGCCTACGTTTGACCATGACGCCCATAGTGGGCAGCTCACCGGCCACGGCAGCGATGGCAAGGGTCGCACTCGTGCCGCGATCAAGACCTCGTTCGGCGTCGAAGAGGAGTCGGTGGACACATCACGGTTCACGATCACCTCAGAGATCGCCGTGAGCGGCGCCCTTGCAGGTTTCGCCTCGGCGGGCGGGCAGGCAGTGGCGAAGCGCCTACTGACCGACTTCTCGGAGAATCTGGGCAGGCTCGGCGATGAATCGGGCGCGGCCGTCGATCCGACAAGCGGGACGGTGTCGACGACAGCATCCCGCAAGAGGTTGGGTGTCGTGGGCCTTCTGTTCCGAACGCTGTGGGACACAGTGCGCGGCATCTTTCGTCGTAACAAGACAACTCCAACCGATAGGAAGAACGCATGAAGGTCGCTGAAGCGATGGCAAAGACGCTCGTTGACGAGGGCATTGACACGGTGTTCTCGCTACTCGGTGAGGCAACGATGCATGTCGTGTCCGCCTTGGACGCACTCGGCGTGAACGTCGTGGATTGCCGCCATGAGGGAGCGGCGATGGCGATGGCCGACGGCTACAGCCGGGCGACGGGGAAGCCGGTTCTCTGTGCGGTCACGACCGGCCCCGCATTCGCGCACACGTATGTTCCCCTCGCTTCGGCGTCGCGAACCAAGTCACAGGTCGTCGTTCTCACCGGGCTGCGCACCATGGATGATCTCAACGACCGCCAACGCATGGATCATCAGGGCATCGCAAGAATGGTCGGTGTCTCATATCGGCCACTGGTCGACCCTGACAACGCCGTCGAGCGTGTTCGCGAGGTCGTCGACCTGGCACGGTACGAGGGACGACCTGTCGTCCTTGACGCTCCCGAGGAGATCCAGGTACTCGAGTACCCATGGGATGTGGAGGAGCGGCCCCGTCCTGCGTGGCGCGAGCCCCAGCGCATCCAACCCGACCCGTCGGTGGTAGCGGATGCCGTCGAGATGCTGCGAGCTGCGAACAACCCGGTGATCATCGGGGGCATCGGCGTGATGCATTCCGGCGCCCGTGAACAATTGATCGGACTCGCAGAGGATGTGGGTGCCCTGTTGGCGTCCACGCTCGAGTCGAAGGGGTTGTTCGACGGCGACCGCTACAACGCAGGCATCGCTGGTCTGTACTCCTCGGACCCTGTCATGGAGATGTTTGCCGCGGCCGACCTCGTCGTGTCATTCGGGGCGAGCCTCAACAGTTACACCTTGGCAAAGGGCTACCTGTTCCCGGTTGCCGAGTTCATCCAGGTCGACATACTTTCACCGCGCCCCATGAAGAGCGGGCAGGACGCGGAGTGTTACATCCAGGGCGATGCGGGGGCTACCGCCGCCGCGATTCGTTCTGCACTCGCAACGCGTGGCGGGGTCGACGGCCCGGGGTTCAGGACGCCCGAGATCGCAGACCGACTCGCCAACGTCGAGATCGATCCCGTTGAGATCGAGATCGGTGCCGACGAGTTGGACCCACGTCTCGTGTGCGCCGAGGTGGACCGACTCCTTCCCGATGACTGCGGTTTCGCGACCGGTCTGTCCGGGCATTTTTGGTCGTTCACGGCGCTGCACATGACGAGAAGACGCCAACCCATGTTGGCGTCCACGTTCGTCGGTGCCATCGGATACGGGGTCCCCGTCGGAATCGGCGCTGCCCTTGCGAC
>CAYTWC010000011.1:13695-17647 GCA_964441975.1 uncultured Acidimicrobiaceae bacterium
ACGCCGGACAAGCCGTTGGTCATCTTCGAAGGCGATGGCAGCCTCATGCAGAACGTCCACGCGCTCGAGACAGCTGCCCGCCACAGCGCTCGGGTACTCATCGTGATCATGAACAACGAAGCGCTCGGCGCCGAGCTCTACAAGATGCGGCTCAAGGACCTCAATGCCGAGCTCAGTACCGCTCCCGGGCTCGACATCGCCGGGGTTGCCAAGGCACTGGGTTGCACGTCGACGACGGCCACGAACATGGACGACGTGCGAGAATTCGTGGGAGAGTTCCTGGCGGGAACAGGACCGTATGTCCTGGATGCGAGGATCTCGCCGGCGGTGATGTCTCGCACATTCAGGCGAGCCAACCTCGGCGAGTAGCCGCCTCGGTGACAGGCTCTGCGATCCACTGACGTCAGAACGGTGGGTACGCGAGCGTGTCGCGATTGACTTCCCCGACGGTGCGACATCCCGCCGAGCCCATCGTCTTTTCGAACTCGGTCCCGAGGAGGCTGATCGCCTTCTCCGCACCGGCCTGGCCGCCGGCCGCGATACCGTAGAGCGTTGCTCGGCCGATGAGCACCATGTCTGCGCCGAGCGCGAGCGACTTGACGATGTCGCTTCCGCGACGAATTCCACTGTCGAGAATCACCGTCGTCTCGGATCCGACCTCGTCCACGACCGCGGGGAGCGCTTCGACCGTGGCGAGAGAACTGTCCATGGCGCGTCCGCCGTGGTTGCTGACGACCACGGCGTCGGCCCCGTGTTCAACGGCCTGTCGGGCGTCATGGGGTGTCATGATGCTCTTGACGATCATCGGGCCGTCCCACAGTTCCTTGAGTCGTGCCACGTCGTCCCAGGTCATGCCCTTGTTGAACTTCGGTTTCGGGTGCTTCTTGAATCCGACCATCGGCTGGTAGTGCTCGGGGTAGTTCGCGTTCTTCGGCATACCGGTCGTGACGATCGTCTTGAACAGGACCCTCGTGAGCCAACCCGGCTTCATGGTCATGTTGACAAGTGCCCTTCGGTTGGGCCGGAACGGGAACGTGAATCCGTTCTTCTCGTTGTGCTCGCGTAGCCGCCCGAGCGCAGAGTCGACCGTGACAACAAGCGTCTCGAATCCGAGTGACTTGGCTCGCTTCACCAGTGCATACGACAGCTCGGGTTCGTCCCACATGTAGAGCTGGAACCACAGTCGGCCACCCGCCTCGGCGATGGTCTCCATGGATGTCAGGGATCCTGTGGCAAGCGTGAACGGGATTCCGGCTGACGCCGCGGCCTTGGCGAGGGCAAGCTCCCCCTGATGCCACATGAGCCCGGCCACTGCCGTCGGTGCGATGCCGATGGGCAGTTCGATTCGTTTGCCGAAGATCTCGGTACCCATATCCCGTTCGTTCAGACCAACCATGAACCGAGGGTTCAGGTGCAGGCGTTCGAACGCCGCCCGATTGCCAGCCAACGCGACACCGTCTTCTGTTCCTCGATCGATGTATTCGAAGATCCCATGGGGTAGACGCCGACGGGCGAGGGACCGCAGGTCCTCGATGCTGTAGCACCGATCGAGCTTGCTCATCGAGCGCCTCCGTGGTTGTCTGTGTCCACATCGGCGGGTGTGAACGTCAGGGGAGTGTCGTCTCCGACACGTGCCACGACCGGGTCACCGATGGCGATGCTCTCTGCCCCTGTGAACGGTGCCGCAGCGCGCAGGGTTCCATCGAGGAAGTCGGCCATCACGAGGATCTCGTTGGTATCGGCAGTCGTCCAGAACCTGGTCCACGAGTACACGACTCCCGCGGCTTCGAGCGGCTCGACGATCGGCGGTTCGGAATGACCACACGGCAGGAACTCGAGGACCGGCAGCATGCGGGTCGCACAGACGGGGCACTCGCCGTAGTCGGGTGGGGTGGCGAGGGTCATCGGCTATCAGGCCAGTCGGGATACGCGTAGACGCTCTTGCCGCCGCCGACATAGAGCACCTGACCTGTGATTGTCCTGGCTCGGTCGGACGCAAGGAAGCTCGCGGCGTTCGCCACGTCCTGGGGCTTCCCGAGTCGACCGATCGGAACACTGGTCATGAGGCGCTGCAATGCATCCTCGGATCGGTTCCGGAGAAGTGGGGTGTCGATCAAGCCTGGGGCGACCGCGTTGACACGTATGCCTCGCGATGCCATCTCGACTGCAAGCGCTCGTGTCATGCCGACAACTCCTGCCTTCGCCGATGCATACGTGGACTGACCCCACCATCCGAGCCAGGCACGCGATGCGATGTTGACGATCGTCCCGATCCTCTCGTCCCGCATCTTGTCGAGGGCGCGGCGACTACAGACAAACGCGCTGTCGAGGTCGACGGACAGTACCCGGCGCCAATCCTCGTCCGCGACGTTTCGAATAGCGGCGTTGCCCCCGATTCCTGCATTGTTCACCAGCGCCGTGACCATACCGACCGAGGACTCGACTTCGTCGAACATCGCGTTGACCGCAGCGCTCTGGCTCACATCGGCGACGACCGGTGTGGCGCTTCCGCCGTTTGCGCGAATCGTCGCTGCGACGGCCTCTGCTCGGTCGCGCTCGAGATCGTTGACCGCCACGTGGAAGCCGTCAGCGGCGAGCTGGTGGCAAATGGCAGCGCCGATTCCCTGGCCGCCTCCGGTCACGAGGGCGACCTTGTCGTGCGTGCGGTGTGGGTTGGTCATGGCTTCACTCATGCGGTTTGGGAGGAGAACAAATGGCGTCCACCGTTGACGTACAGGGTCTGACCGCTGACATAGTCGCCGGTCTCTCCAAGCAGGTAGCTGATCGCGTCGGCGACGTCGATCATCTCGGTCGGCTGGCTGAGTGGGCCCTTCTGGGTCCCCCCGCCGCCGAGAACCTCGTCCGGTACACACACGACGTTCGAGCGCCCTGGCCGGCCCTTGAGGAGAGCGAGGGATCGGACTGCACTCACCGCTGATGCGCCAGCCATCGAAGCCGAGAGCTCACCGGTGTCGGTTCCGAGGAACCCGTCTCCGAGGACGAACACGATGTCGAGCTCCGGAGCAGCCTTCAGGTGTGTGATGGCGGCTTGGAGTTCAGCCGGGAAAGATGTGGCCTGTGTCGTGGTGGCATCAAGTACCACGACCGCTGCACCTGGATCGCCCGCCGGGTCCTTTCGACCGAGGTCGGCGAGACGGTCGATCACAACGATGTCGTGGTCGGGGAGGAGTGAAGCGATCTGCTCGTACAGCCCGTCGAGGTTGGTCGGGGCGGTAGGCGGCCATACGTGTAACGGTTGTCGAGTCGTCACGGATTTCCCCTCAGAACGGTCACGGCACACGCCCCGTTGTCGAATCCTGAAGCGCCGCCACCGGTGACGTGCGCCAATCCCAGTCGGGCCCCCGACTTTTGCCGGACCCCCGCGGTTCCCATGAGCTGGTGCGTGAGCTCGATGATCTGAGCCGCCCCCGTCGCGCCGATCGGATGGCCACGGCTGAGCAGCCCACCGCTCGGGTTGACCACGGTGCCTCCAGCGTCGAGCGACGAGCTGGAGCCGGATGCAAGGAACTGCGGTCCGTCGCCGTCCGCGCACAGTCCGAGCTCCTCGGTGTAGAGCAACTCCGCGATTGTGAACGCGTCATGCAGCTCGACCACGTCGAGATCCGTTGGACCGACACCGGCGCGCTCGAACGCAGCACCGGCGGTCCGCTTCGTGATGTCGGGTTTGGTGATGTCTCGCTCCTGCATGCTGAACTCCCCGGACCGGACCTCGGACGCCAGCACCGTGGGCCCGGTCAGGCCGAGCGAATCCGCATAGTCGCGGCCCATGATCACAACAGCGGCAGCACCGTCGCTCTTCGGAGAGCACTGAAAGAGGGTCAGCGGATCTGCGACCGGCCGGGAAGCCAGAACCTCGTCGACGGTCGTCGGACTCCTGTGCTGGGCGAACGGGTTATCGCTCGCGAACGCTCGGCTCTTGACGCTCACGGCG
>CAYTWC010000012.1:0-14490 GCA_964441975.1 uncultured Acidimicrobiaceae bacterium
GACGACCAGCCACAGGTAGCCGGCTTCGGCGGCGGCGACAAACGCCAGCAGCTTCCCGACGAAACCGGCGAAGAACGGCATACCCGACATTCCCAGCATCAAGACCGCCATCAGCCACGCCGTCTCGGGGCTTCTGCGGGCGAGCCCCCTGAGACTGGTGATCGAGGTCGCTGCCGAGCCCGCTCCCCCGGTGGCGGACACGACTGCAAAGGCACCGACAACCGAGAATGCGTACGTCGCGAGGTAGAACCACATTGCGGTATTGCCCGCGCTTCCTGCGACGATCGCCGTGAGGATGTAACCGGCGTGAGCGACCCCCGAGTAGGCAAGCAGACGCTTGAGGTCGTCTTGCACCAGTGCCATCACGGTACCGACGAGCATCGAGACGGCAGCGATCACCGCAACGATCGGGGCCCACGAGTCGATCTGGCTCGATAGGCCGCTCACGAAGATCCGCGCCAACGCAGCGAACCCGGCGACCTTGACGCCAGCGACCATCAGCCCGAGCGCACCGCTCGGTGCACCCTGATAGACGTCCGGAGCCCACTGGTGGAACGGTGCAGCAGAGATCTTGAACATCAGACCGACCAGCATCAGCGCCATTCCGGCGAGCAGGATGCCGGGTTCGGTGACAACCTGTAGGGAGAGGAAATCGAGGATCGAATTCGCCCCGTACAGCGAAAGGGACCCGGTTGCGGCAAACGTGAGGGCGATGCCGTACAGGAACATCGCCGAAGCCAACGATCCGAGGAGGAAGTATTTGAGCGCCGCTTCGTCCGATCCCTTGACCTTGCGCGTGAACCCGGCGAGGACGTAGAACGCTATCGACGCCGTTTCGAGACCGATGAAGATGACGACCAGGTTCGGTGTTGCGGTCATCATGTGGAGCCCGGCGAGGCCGAGCAGCATCAGACAGGTGAACTCGACTGCGCGCTTGCCCAATTGCGCCTGGAGGTCCCACGAGCCGAGGAATGCGACGAATCCGACAAGTCCGAGCACGATCGCGGCGAACGACGAGAATCCGTCCATGACGACCATCGGCGACCGGATGATCGTGACGAGCTGACCCGTGAAATACAGCCCTCCACCATCGGCCTGGACTGACAGCCACTGCCACAACCCGGCGCCAGCCGACAGCAGGAAGAACAGACCGGCGACGGGACCCCAAACCGTACGACGCCGCTCGGCCACGACACCGATCAGGAGCACGACGAGGGCGCCAACGAGCAGAACGACTTCGAACGCAACGGGCAGGAAGGATGTGTTCCCCATCAGTGATCACCCCCCTCGTCGCCGTCATGGGAGTCGGTTTCGGATGGGACGAAGACCGGCAGCTGGGCTTCCCGACCGAACTCAGGAGTCTCTCGCCCGGTGACCTCCTCGATCCGGTCCATGATGATTTCGACGCTGGGCTGGATTCGGTCCATCACCGGCTTCGGGTACACGCCGAGTCCGAGAATCAGCACGACGAGCGGGACCATGATCGCGATCTCGCGGAAGTTCAGGTCCTTGAGCGCCTCGATCTTGGGATTGACCGACCCGGTGAACATTCGTTCGTATGCCCACAGCAGATACACCGCAGCGAGGATGACGCCGGCACCGGCGACGATCGCAAGAACGGGCATCGTGAGGTACGAGCCGATCAGGATCGTGAACTCACCGACGAACCCGGACAGACCCGGCAGTCCTGCCGAGGCGAACACGGAGAACAGGAAGATGCCGGCGTAGACAGGCATCACCTTTGCCAGCCCCCCGTAGTCGGCAATCGCACGCGTGTGGGTCCGGTCGTAGATCATGCCGATGAGCAAGAACAGGGCACCCGTTGTCAGACCGTGGCTGATCATCTGGAAGATCGATCCTTGGAGTGATTGGCTTGTAAGAGCGAACGTACCGAGGACGATGAAACCCATGTGGCTGACCGACGAGTAGGCGACGAGCCGTTTGATGTCGGGCTGCACGATCGCGACAGCGGCGCCGTAGATGATCCCGATGACTCCAAGGACCGCGAGAATCGGCCCGAGGTCGACCGTCGCATCCGGGAACAGCGTCAGGTTGAACCGAATGAACCCGTAGGAACCAAGTTTGAGCAGCACGCCGGCGAGGATCACCGAGCCTGCCGTCGGCGCCTCGGTATGGGCGTCCGGGAGCCACGTGTGGAAAGGGAACAACGGCACTTTGATCGCAAAGGCGATGCCGAACGCCAGGAACAGCCAGAACTGGGCAGTTTCCGAGAGCTGCGTGGAGAGGACCGCAAGGAAGTTGAACGAGGAGGTCGCTCCCACGGTGTCCCCGGCGAGGATACCGAGAGCAATGATCCCCGCGAGCAGGAACGCAGAGCCAAGCGCTGTGAACAAGACGAATTTGAGCGCCGCGTACGCACGGTTCTCAGACCCCCACATCGAGATCAGCAGGTACATCGGAATGAGCACGATCTCGAAGAACGCGAAGAACACGAGGAGATCGAGAGCAACGAACACGCCAAGCACGGCAGCTTCCAGGATCAGCATCAGCGCCATGTAGGTCTTGGCCTTCTCGGTCACCGAACGAGACGCCGCAATCGCGATCGGGAACAGGATCGTGGTGAGGACGACCATGAACAGGGAGATCCCATCGAGTCCGAGCTGCCAGGAAACGCCGAACGTGGTCGATATCACGTTGAATTCTGCGAACTGAACTGCAGGGTTCCCCGCATCGAACGTCCACAGGATGTATCCGGCGACTGCCAACGGGGCGATCGACACGCCCAGTGCGACCGGCAGCACCAGTTCCTGCCGCCGCGTCGGGAGCAGGGCAACGATGGCGGCACCGATCAACGGCAGAAGGATCAAGAGGCTCAGCGTCGGCATCAGAACCCACCCCCGACGACGAGCATGACGACGACGAGAACCACACCGGCGATAGCGAGCGCACCTGCGTACGAACGCACCTTGCCGCCCTGGAGAGGCCGCAGCGACGAGCCAACAGTGGTCACGCCGGTACCGATCCCATGGGCGACGCCGTCGATGACCTTTGCATCAGCCTCGGCAGCGAGGTCCGAAGCTCGTTTGCCCGGCGCGACGATGACCCTCCCGTAGAAGTCATCGACACCGAAGCCAGCGAGTGCGCGGGTCCACCAGGTACCGGACTCGGCGGGGAGCTCCGACTTGTTGTATCTGCGCCAGGCAATGACGATTCCGGCGACGGCGCCCACCGTTGTCACAGCAGCAAGTGTCCAGATCGCCGCTGTCGAAAGCGGTTCACTGTGCGCAACCCCGTGGAACGCAGGCTCGAGGAAGTGCTCGAAACTGTGACGGAACGGAGTGTTGATGAAGCCGATACCAACGGTGAAGATGCCGAGGACGATGAGCGGAATCGTCATCGATGCCGGGCTTTCGTGTGGTTCGACGCCCTCGTCCCACCGCTTGGAGCCGAGGAACGTCATCACGAACAGCCTGGTCATGTAGAACGCGGTGAGGACCGCTACGACGAGACCGACACCCCACACGACGTAGTAGATCCCACCTTCGTTGAAAGCCGCAGCGAGGATCTCATCCTTCGACCAGAACCCCGAGAACGGGAAGATGCCTGAGATCGCGAGCCAGCCGAGCGCCATGGTCGCGAACGTGATGGGCACGAGCTTGCGGAGACCACCCATCTTGAGCATGTTCTGTTCGCCTGCCATGGCGTGGATCACGGACCCCGCGCCGAGGAACAACAACGCCTTGAAGAACGCATGGGTCGTCATGTGGAACACGCCGGCGGCGTATGCACCGACTCCGATGGCGAGCACCATGTAACCGAGTTGGCTGATTGTCGAATAGGCCAGCACGCGCTTGATGTCGGTCTGTGCAACGGCGATGACAGCCGCGAGGAGGGCGGTCGCTGCGCCGACGAGGGCTATGACGACCCCCGACACTGGGGCCAGCTCGAACAAGACGGCGGATCGGGCCATCATGAAGACACCGGCGGTGACCATCGTTGCTGCGTGGATCAAGGCCGAAACCGGGGTGGGGCCCTCCATTGCATCGGGAAGCCACACGTAGAGAGGGATCTGCGCTGACTTGCCTGCGGCACCGACGAACAGCAGCAGGGTGATCGCTGTCGCCATCCCGACCGAGAGGACCGCTGGGGCAGTCGCAAAGATCGCCTCGAAGTTGAACGTGCCGAAAGCGGCGAATATCAACATCAGGGCGACCAGGAATCCCCAGTCCCCTATCCGGTTGACGATGAACGCCTTCTTGCCCGCGGCTGCAGCAGACGGCTTCGTGAACCAGAAGGAGATGAGCAGGTACGAGGAGAGACCGACAAGTTCCCATCCGACGAACATGACGGCGTAGTTCGCTGCCAGCACGAGGATCATCATCGATCCGATGAACAGGTTCAGATACGCAAAGAACCGTGGGAAGCGTTCATCGCCATGCATGTAGCCGATCGAATACAGGTGGATGAGGGAGCCGACACCCGTGACGATCAACGTGAGCACCACTGACAGCGGATCCCACAGGAGTTCCGCCTCGACCCCGAGGATCGGGATCCACGTGAACAGCGAGACAGTTTCAGGAACACCGTTGCCGACGAAGAAGTCGACGGCGGGAATGGCGCCGAGCACGAACGAAGAGATCACAGCGATCGTCGCAAGTATGCCGGATATCGGCTCGCCGATCCGCTTCCCGAACACGAGGTTCACGAAGGCCATGGCGAGCGGTACGGCGATGACGAGCCAGAGGAGTTCGGTCATGTCAGCCCTTCAACTCCGAGAGTTCGTCGACATTGGCGCTCGATCGCTTGCGGAAGATGGCGACGATGATTGCGAGACCGACAGTCACCTCCGCTGCGGCGACAACCATGACGAACAGGGCGGCCACCTGACCTTCGACCATGCCGAGTTCGTGGCTGACCGCAACAAACGTGAGATTCACGCTGTTGAGCATCAGCTCGATCGACATGAACATGATCAACGCGTTGCGGCGGACCACCACGCCAGCCACCCCGATGGCAAAAAGGGCAGCCGCAAGGACCAGGTACCAGGAAGCCGTTACTTCGAGACCTTCCATCAGAGGATCGCCTCCTCATCCTCGACCTCACTGCCGAAGTACGCCAGCGCGATGGTTCCGAGGGCGGCGATGGTCAGGAGCATCACCGTGGACAGGAAGACGATCGTCCATGTTCCGAACAGTTCATCGGCAACCGTCTCGATGGTGCCGTTGAGATCAGGCGACCCGAACAGATCCGAGCCGGTGATCCACGCGCTGCGTCCGGCGAGGACGATCGCGGCGAAGAAGCCGATGGCGACGACGGCTGTCATGATGCGTTGCGCAGGCACCACGACGCCGTATGCGTCGGTGGTGTCGACCCCGATCAGCATGATCACGAACAGGAAGAGCGTCATCACCGCACCGGCATAGATGATCACCTGGACTGCTGCGATGAAGTGTGCGTCGAGCAGAACGTACATGACGGCGACGGCAAACATCGCCGAGAGCAGGCCGATCGCGGAGTAGACAGGGTTGTGGGCGGTCACCATCGTGACGCCACCGACGAGGGCGACCGCAGCGAAGATCCCGAAGACAATGACCTCAGCCATCGATCTCACCTTCCGCGATGTCGACGTCGTTCGATTGCCCGCGTTCGGCAGGCATTTCGCCAGTGCGCGCCGACGGCGTCCAGGCAACGATGCCTTCGTACTCCCGTCGACCTGACGGCGATGTGGCTCGCATCCAACCGTCCCCGAGTTTCAGCTCGTTGAGGTCTGCGAGTCCCGTCTCCGGCTGTGGATGATTCGGAGATCCGTCCCGGTTCACAAGGAGCTCGGTCTTCGTGTAGATCGCGTCCTCGCGACTTGTGACCGACATTTCGAACAGGTGGGTCATGGTGATCGCTTCGGTCGGACAGGCCTCGACGCACATCGCACAGAAGATGCAGCGAAGCATGTTGATCTCGTACACGAATCCGAACCGCTCACCCGGGCTCACAGGGTCGTCGGGTGGGTTGTCCTCGCCGCGTACGAATATGCAGTCCGCCGGACACACCCCGGCACACAGCTCGCAACCGATGCATTTCTCCATGCCATCGGGGTAGCGATTGAGCACGTGACGTCCGTGGAACCGATCGGGCTTGACCCGCTTCTCCTGCGGGTACTTTCGCGTGACCCGATCCTTGCGGATCTGGCGTGCCGTCACCGCAAAGCCTTTGAATGGCCCCAGAAGGTCGCTGATCCAGCTCATCGTCGTCTCCTCATGACCACGGCGCCCCGAACTCGCGGAATCCGATCGCAACCGCGCACATGATGATCCACGCGAGCGACACCGGGATGAGACGCTTCCATCCGAACGTCATCAACTGGTCATAGCGCATCCGTGGCAACGTCGCCCTCACCCAGACGAACAGGAACACGAGCGCCCACGTCTTGAGCAGGAACCAGAAGACCGGGACGAGCCACTGGACCCAGGTCGGCAGGAACGACGGAACCGGACCTGCCCACCCGCCGAGGAAGAACGTGACGGTCAGCGCCGAGATGTTGAACACGTTGATGTACTCGGCCAGGAAGAAGAGAGCGAATCCGAGCCCCGAGTACTCGGTGTGATAGCCACCAACGATCTCGGACTCGGCCTCGACGAGGTCGAACGGTGCACGGTTTGTCTCTGCGAATCCAGCGATCAGGAAGATCACGAACGATGGGATGAGCACGACGTTCCATGCCGGGATGAACGATCCGAATGATCCTTGCTGGGAATCCACGATCGCGGCGACCGAGGTCGACCCCGCGAACAGAATGACCGGTACGAGAGCGAGCCCCATCGCTGCCTCGTACGAGATCATCTGCGCCGAAGCACGCACCGCACCGAGCAGCGGATACTTCGAACCGGACGCCCACCCGGCAAGGGTGACGGCGTACACAGCGATCGACGAAAGCGCAAGGACGTAGAGCAGGCCGACGTTGAGATCGACGACTTGGAGGGTGTAGGTCGTGCCTCCGACCTCAATCGGCGCACCGATCGGGATGACGAGGAAAATCAGCAGTGCGGGGATCAGGGCTGCGATCGGCGCGGCGAGGTACAGGACGTACTCTGCCTTGGTCGGCCGGATCGACTCCTTGAAGAACGCTTTCACACCGTCAGCGAGGCTCTGGAGGATCCCGAACGGTCCAGCGCGGTCGGGTCCGATGCGGTTCTGGAGGTCTGACACCCACTTCCGTTCCGCCCAGATGAGTATCAGCGTCGTGAGCAACAAGAACGCAAAAGCGACGAGGACCTTGATCGCTGCTTCGAGGAACACGCTCATTCGTCACCCCGCTTCGGTTCCACGGATACGGCTGCCACGGCACGAAGGCCCTTCGTGGCAGCGAGGTTGTGTGGCAGCACGACGGATCCCTGGGCGACCGATGAGTCAAGACGAGTGGGGATCTCGAACCTGTCACCGACAATCACAATCGAACCGTCCTGCACAGCGAGCACCGATGCGTCACGCGGGTTGAGTCTTGCTCGCGGCTCAGGCACAAGACCGGCGATCGACGGCGAGTGTCGTGTCATGACTCCGTGGTCGTACAGCGACGTCGCGAGGTGCAACGTGAATCGGTCCGTCACGACCGGCACGGCCTGGTCCGTCGGGATATACCCGAGCGGTTGCGAGGCATCCCCTGATGGCACGACGACGCCGGTGCCGTCCGACGTGAAGACCACCGAGTCCCTCGTGACCCCTTCGTATGTCGGTGCAATGGATGCGATTTCCTTGGATATCGATGCGACATCGAACCCGGTGAGGTCTGCTCCCATCGCCGTTGCGACGTCGTTCAGGGCATCGGCCAGGGCGCGGGCCTGACCCCGTGGTGGGAGTGCGGCGGTCACCGCCTGGACCCTTCCTTCGAGGTTGGTCACGGTACCGTCGACCTCACTCCACATCGCGACCGGCAGGATGATGTCCGCGTTGCGAGAACTGTCCGTGATGAACGAGTCGAAGGCCACGACGAACTCTGCGGCCGTCAGCGCGTTCTGAGCAGCGACAGGGTCCGGGGAATCCATCACCGGATCAGCACCGACCAGGACGACGGCCTTGATGTCGCCATCCACCGCCGCACCGAGTGACTGCATCGTCGTGAAGCCGGCTGCTTGGGGAAGGAGTCCCCACGCCTCTTCGAGAGTTGCCGCCCGTTCGTCGTCGTTCACGGAAACTCGGCCCGGCAGCAGGTTGGGAGCCAGTCCCATGTCGAGAGCTCCGAACACGTTGCCTCGTCGGAGGAGCGGCATGAGTGCTGGTGATTCGAGCGTGCGGCCGAATGCAGCGACGGACTCCGCGAGTCGAGGGTCCTCGGAGATCGAAGCACGACCGAACAACGTGACGACCGGACCGTTCGCCAGCGTTTCGCGTGCCTCGGCGAAGTCGCGATCTCCCGCCGCGAGCTTGCGCAACGTGTCCTGACCAGATCCCGAGCGATAGCGCACAACATGCGTGGCGATACCGTCGAGCCCGGTCCCGACCGGGCTCGCTACGACGAGCTTCGCACCGTTGCGGACCGCCTTGCGCACCTTCAGATACAGGACCGGTAGCGATTCTTTGAGGTCGGGACCCCACACGAAGATCGTCGCAGCAGACGCAAGGTCGTCGATAGTTGCCCGCGGTGTCACTGCCGCAGCGAGCTGGGCATCCATTCCGTCGCCAACCTGCGCATCGACGTGGGGCGAACCGATCACGGCTCGCATGAACTTCGAAAGGGCATATGCCTCTTCGTTGGTGTTGTTGGCCCCACCGATCGCTGCGACCTCGGTTCCCTTGTATGCACCGAGTCGAGCAGCGACCGATTCGATCGCGTCGTTCCAGCTGATCTCCTCGAAGTCATCGCCATTTCGACGCAGGGGCGCTGTGACTCGATCCTCGTGATTGAGCGCAGCGAAGGAAAACCGATCCTTGTCCGAAAGCCAACCGTCGTTGAGGTGATCGTTCTCACCGGCGTAGACCCGCACCACCCTGCCACGGCTCGTATGGATCTCCGCAGTCGATTGGACGGCGTCACGCAACGACACCGACGGGATGATCTGGAGGTCCCATGGGCGAGCCCTGAACCGGTAGTCGACCGAGGTGAGGGCACCGACCGGACACACCTGCACGGTGTTTCCGGAGAAGTAGGAGGAGAACGGCTCGTTCGGGAACGTGAGGATCTGTACATGGTTGCCGCGGTCGTTGAACGTGATCAATGGATCGCCAGCGATGTCGTCGGCGACCCTCACACACCGGTCGCACAGGACACAGCGCTCACGATCGAGGAGGACGACATCCGAAATCGGGATCGGCTTCTCGAACGTACGCTTCGGTTCGATGAATCGGCTCTCGCCGGGCCCGTATGCCATCGTCTGGTCCTGAAGCGGACATTCACCACCCTTGTCGCACACCGGACAGTCCAACGGGTGGTTGATCAGGAGGAACTCGAGGACTCCTTCTTGCGCCTTCTTGACGACGGCCGACTCGGTGTCGACGACCATGCCGTCGTTGACGAGCATCGTGCACGACGGAACGAGTTGCTTCCCGCGAGGACCCTCGACCTCGACGAGGCACATGCGACACTTGCCGACCGGCTCCAGCTTGTCGTGGTGACAGAACCGAGGGATGTACTCGCCGACCTTCTCGGCGGCGGTGATGAGACGTTCGCCGGCAGGAACGACGTGGCCGACGCCGTTGATCGTGATCTCGACGGTTGACGGTGTGTCAGACAACGGCGACCTCCATTCCGGGGATCTTTGCCTGCACTTCGTCGAGGAAGTACTTCGTGATGGAGGTGATGGGGGCGGTTGCTGACGGTCCGAGTGGGCAGATCGTCGTCATCAGCGGCGGCCAGGTGAGTCCGGGTGAGATGTTGTCCGAGATGTCGAGGAGCAGCGCGATGTCCTGTGGTCGACCGTTTCCGGCGAGGATCCGCTCAAGAATGTCCTGCAGCCAGGATGTGCCCTCACGACACGGGGTGCACTGACCGCACGATTCGTGCGCGAAGAACCGCACGATGCTCAGCGCAGCCTTCACCACATCGGTTGTTTCGTCCATGACGACGACGGCGCCGGATCCGAGCATCGTTCCAAGGGATGTGACATCGTCGATGGTGAGCGGCGTATCGAGGTGTTCGGGGATCAGCCACGGCGCCGACGCGCCGCCGGGGATCCAGGTCTTGAGTTCGTTGTCGTCGCGGATTCCCCCGCCGATGTCGAAGATGAGGTCGCGCCACGACATCCCCATCACGATTTCATAGTTGCCGGGCTTCTTCACGTGGCCCGAGAGCGAGAACAAACGTGTCCCTGCGGATCGTTCCGGTCCGATCGCGGCATACGCGGCCCCGCCATTGGCCACGATCCACGGCACGTTCGAGATCGACTCGACGTTGTTGACGATCGTCGGTCGCGCGTAGAGCCCTTCCACGGCAGGGAACGGTGGCTTGAGTCGCGGTTCACCGCGCTTGCCTTCGAGGCTGTTGAGCAGCGCTGTCTCCTCGCCACAGATGTACGCACCCCCGCCGAGATGGACGCTCACATCGAGCGAGTAGCCGCTTCCGAGAATGTCTTCCCCGAGATAGCCCTTGTCGTAGGCCTCTTCGATCGCCTGCTGGACTCGACGGGCCGGCTTCGGATACTCGCCACGGATGTACACGAAGCACCGGTGCACCCCAAGCGCGTAGCTTGAGAGAATGATCCCCTCGATCAGCTGGTGCGGGTCTCGCTCGAGGAGTTGACGGTCTTTGAACGTCCCCGGCTCCGATTCGTCGCCGTTGATCACGAGGTACTTCGGATCGCTGTCGGCGAGGAAACCCCACTTGACGCCCATCGGGAATCCGGCTCCTCCCCTCCCACGGAGATTGGAGGCTTTGACCTCGTCGGCGATCTCCTGTGGCGACCGATTCTTGAGCGCGTCGGCAAGCACGGTGTATCCGCCGGTGTCGAGGTACCGCTCGATCGTGTTCGAGTCGTCTGGGTGGGCTTCCATCCGCGTCGTCAGGATCCGGGACGTCGTCATCGCCCCTCCTTGTCCGAGCCATAGGGACCGAACGCTGGCACTGCGGCGATCGCCCCGGACGCGTCGGTCGGACCCCAGTCGAAGGACCGCTGCCCACCGAACAGCTGCTGCATCTCGTCGGCCAGGACGACCTCTGGTGTGGTGTCCGTGAGCCATTCGACGAGCGCAGCACCTTTCTCGGGGGTGACACCTTCGATGAGCTCGTAGTTGACCTGGACCGCAGGGGCACCACCGCACGCGCCGATGCATTCGACCCGCTCGACGGAAAGCAACCCATCAGCTGCGGTTTCGCCATCGGAAACACCTGCGGCCTCAGCGACAGCGCTGAGCACGTCGTCACCACCGAGCAGATGGCACGAGATCGAGGTGCACACCGACACGAGATACCGTCCCACCGGTTGCTGTTTGAACATCGTGTAGAACGTCGACACCGACCGCACCTGGGTCGACGTGACCCCGATGAGTTCTGCGACCTGGCTCATGGCCTCCTCCGAGGCATGGTTGTGCTCAAGGCTCGCGAGGTACAGGAGCGGCATGACCGCCGACCGCTTCTCCGGGTAGGTGGCGAGTATTTTCTGAGCGCGCTCCTGGTTCGCTGTCGACCAGCTTGCAATCGGGTTACTCATCGATCCACATCTCCGAGAACGGGATCCGTGGACGCGAGCGCAGCAACGACATCGGCGAGCAGCGAGTCAGTCATCATCACGGGCAGAGCTTGGACCGCAGCGAACGACGGCGCCCGCCAGTGCATTCGCCATGGTCGGGCGCCACCCTTGGAAACCATCATGCACCCGAGTTCCCCTCGCGGTCCTTCGACAGACTGATAGGCAGTCCCGGCGGGCACCACGATCCCTTCCGTGAACAGCTTGAAGTGATGAATGAGCGCCTCCATCGACTCGTCGATGCGCTTCCTCGGCGGGGGCGTGATCTTGCGATCCTCGTGCCGGTAGTCACCCTCGGGGATCGTGTCGACGACTTGCTGTGCGATCTTCAGCGACTCGCGTATCTCGGCGATCCGAACCAGATACCGGTCATGGACGTCGCCATGCTTGCCGAGCGGGACGTCGAATTCATAGTTCTCGATACCGCTGTATGGATTGGCTTTGCGCAGATCCCAGTTGATACCGGACGCACGGGCCATCGGCCCGGTGACTCCATATTGCTTGCACTCCTCGGGCGTGATGACACCGACGCCCATCGTGCGGTCGAGGAAGATCGGGTTCTCGTTGAGAAGTTCCTCATACTCGTCGACGCCGTCCGTCACCGTGGCGATGAGCTTGACGACGTCGTCCTCCCACCCGTCGGGGAGGTCGGCGGCCACGCCGCCGGGACGGATGTAGTTGTGGTTCATCCGCAGTCCTGTCGTCTTCTCGAAGAAATCCAGACAGATCTCGCGTTCGCGCCAGCCGTAGATCATCATCGACAGCGCACCGATGTCCATGCCCATCGTCGCCGCCCACAGCAAATGGCTCGAAACGCGGTTGAGTTCGGTCATGAGGATGCGGATTGCCGCGGCACGGTCGGGCACGTCGATGCCAAGAAGCTGCTCGACGGCAAGCGAGAACGCGAGCTCGTTGTGGAACGGCGAGAGATAGTCCATCCGGGTGACGTTCGTCGATCCCTGGGCATAGTTGAGGGTCTCGGCGGTCTTCTCCATGCCCGTGTGGAGGTAGCCGATGATCGGCTTCACCCTGCGAACGGTCTCGCCCTCGAGTTCCATGTGGAGTCGGAGAACACCGTGTGTCGACGGGTGCTGTGGCCCCATGTTGATGATCTGTCGCTCCTGCGGATCGTTCTCACCGTGGGAGACATAGTCGTCGTCGACGATCGTGCCGGACTGGAGGTCGACGGCGGGGTCGACGTCTTCGGGCAGCATTTCCTGGGCGCCCTCATCGGTTTCCACGGCGAAGGGGTACCGCTCCTCGGTCCCACTGACCCAGACCTCGTGGGTCCGGCGTCGCTCCTGCTCTCCCGATACCTGCTTGACGACCTCTTCGGTGGACGTTGCGACCTCGGTCGCTTCATCCATGATCTCGTCGCCGGTCGGATTCGTGGTGTCGGTCACAGATCCACGCTCCCCGCCTTGAACTGCACCGGGATCGCGCCGACTGCGTAGTCCTTGCGGAGCGGGTGCCCTTCCCAATCATCCGGAAGCAGAATGCGGGTGAGGTCCGGATGGCCGGGGAAGTCGATCCCGAACAAGTCGTAGGCCTCTCGTTCATAGAAGTTCGCACCGACGAACAATTCGGTGGCCGAAGGCAAGGTCGGCTCGTCGTAGGGAATCCGTGTCGAGATGATCAGCCGCTCGTTGGCTTGCATCGACACGAGGTTGATGCCGACCTCAAAGCGGGGAGCCTGTGTGAAATGGTCGACGGCGTACAGATCGATGAAGAAATCGAATCCCGCATCCTTCGCGCTCTCGATGGCAGCGAGCCATGAGCCGGACTCGACCTTGGCGATGTGGTACGACGTGTCGCTCGACGCCTGTTCGTGGACAGCAACGTCGATCACGCCATCGACGTCGTTGAGCGCCTCGGCGATCACAGGATTCGCTATCGAGAACCGAGGCTCGCGACCTTCTGTCGGTGTGTCCTCCACCGCAGCATCGTCCATCGGAGGTGTCGTCTCGGTCATCTCAAAGCACCCCGGTGGAATTGCGGATCTCACCGTCCATGATCAGTTGTTGGAGGCTGAGGATTCCATGCATGAGCGACTGTGGGCCAGGCGGGCATCCAGGAACGTACATGTCCACCGGCACGACCTGATCGACGCCTTGGACCAGTGCGTAGTTGTTGAACATCCCGCCCGTCGAGGCGCATGCGCCCATCGACAGGACCCACTTCGGTTCCGCCATCTGGTCGTAGACCTGTCGGAGAACGGGTGCCATCTTCTGTGAGACCCTGCCGGCGACGATCATCAGGTCCGCCTGGCGCGGTGAGGCACGGAACACCTCCATGCCGAAACGAGCGAGGTCGTTGTGTGCTGCACCGGTCCCCATCATCTCGATCGCGCAACACGCGAGACCGAACGATGCAGGCCACATGGACTGGGTGCGCGCCCAATTCACACCCTTCTCAAGCGTGGTGAGCAGAAATCCTGGTTCCGTGGATTGTCCGGCCATCAGGCTGCCTCTTCGAGTGTGACTTCTGGTGCGACGACGCGCCGGTTGCGGGCGCGGCGGGCGACGTTCCAGTCGAGGGCGCCGCGTTTCCATACGTAGGCGAGTGTCTCGATCAGCATGAGCATGAACAGAACAACCGCGCCGACACCTGCCCAACCAAATTCCTCCATGCGGACCGCCCACGCGAACAGAAAGATGATCTCGACGTCGAAGATCACGAACAGCATGGCGACGAGGTAGAACTTGACAGGGAACCGATCGACCGGGTCTTGGAGCGGGACGACGCCGCACTCGTACGGAGCGAGCTTTTCCGGCGTCGGGTTGCTCGGTGCGAGCTTCTTCGATACGAACAGTGAAGCCCCCGCAAATGCGAGACCGAGTAGCGTCATCAGCGCAATGGG
>CAYTWC010000012.1:14500-16277 GCA_964441975.1 uncultured Acidimicrobiaceae bacterium
CAAGCTCCATCTGCCTGAGGATACTGAGCCGTTGTGTCGACCCGAAATCATGCAGCACCCAATTCGAACGACTCGAATGCGTTGTCGCAAACCGTCCGTCCTAACCTGCACCCATGCCGAGCACAGCAATCCCGACAGCGACCGTCGCGAGACTCCCGCGATACCTTCGGTGCCTGTCGGACATGTCCGCGAGCTCTTCGACGACGTCGTCGGAGGAGATCGCTGACGTCGCCGGCGTCAACTCCGCACAGGTCCGCAAGGACTTGTCCTACCTCGGCAGCCACGGAACACGAGGTGTCGGGTATGACATCGACGAGCTAAGGAGCCAGATTCGCAAGGCACTCGGACTCGTCAACGAACACGGCGTCGTCATCGTCGGAGCGGGAAACCTCGGATCGGCGCTTGCGAACTACAAGGGCTTCGAGAACTGGGGGTTCTCCATCGATGCCCTCGTCGATGTCGACGCCGACAAGATCGGCACCACTGTCGATGGCATGAAGATCGAGTCCATGAGTCGTCTGGATTCGATCGTGACGGCAAAGTCGATCAAGATCGGGATCATCGCCACGCCACCGTCAGCGGCGCAAGGAGCCGCCGACCGGTTGATGGATGCGGGTATCAAGTCGATCCTCAACCTCGCCCCTGCGACGATCAAGACCAAAGAAGGCGTTTCGGTGCGCAGGGTCGATCTGTCGACCGAACTCGGGATCCTCGCCTACCACCTCACACATGTGAGACCCGACTCGTAGATCCAGTCAGAGTACTAGGTGCTGACACTGTGGACTGAGTACTGAGTACTCAGAGCAACGCTCGCTCTGGGCTATGCCAGGCTGAATCAGTCCTCGACGTCCTTCTCGTAGCGACTCAGCGCGAGAGCGAACATCACGAACAGTACGAGCGATCCAAGCGTGAGAGCGATCGATGGCAGGCGCATCTGCACCGCATTGAGTCCTTCGAGGTCGGCAGGCCGGATTCCCCGAGGTGCGTAGACGATGAACAGTGCCCCGTTGATGACAAGCCAGCCGAAGGTGGCAGCGCCCGTCAGTAGGAACGCAAGCCGCTTGCCGAGGTTGGTCCACAGGAGGAACCACCCGGCACCGATGAACGTGATGACCGATCCGACCGTGATCGCGATGCCTCGCGCGGCTTCTGAGAAATCGTTCGGGTGACCCGTCTCGGGGTCCATCTGACCGAACACGGTTCCGACGAGGTTGATGGCCGCTTCACGGATCGGCGTGATGAGCGCCAACAGAGACACCACGAAGGCGATCAGCCCGGCGATCTCAAGACTCGAGAGGCCGGATTCCTCGTTGCGCATGTGTGACGTGAACGCCCTGAACGCCTTCATCAGAGGGACCTTTCGTACTTCACGATGAGCTCGATCTGGCGGTCGGTGAGGATCTGTCCGAATGCAGGCATGCGTCCTGTTCCGAGTCCGTTCACGCCGTACTTCTGATACGCCTCGGATCCGTTGACGATGAAGTCGAAGTGGCCCTCGAAGGTCGGGAACTGGATCACCGTCCGCCCGTCGAACAATGCAGGTCCCCACGCACCCGATCCGGTGCCCTGTTCGAATGCTGATCCGGCTGAGTAGCCACCCGTGTGGCACCGCGCGCAGTATGCGTTGAACAGACCAGCGGCCTCCATCGCGTCCTCGACAGGAACGTCCATCGCCTCGGCGGCTGCGTCGAAGTCGACATCCCACAATTGTGCTTCTGCGGCTTGGAGCAGGAACTCCAACCCAAAATCGAGGTCCACGAGGAACGCGTCGGCGCGG
>CAYTWC010000013.1:0-7025 GCA_964441975.1 uncultured Acidimicrobiaceae bacterium
CGCGTTTTCTGGTCCCGAATTCGATGACGCGGGCTTCCTCCGTTTCGACGGGTCGATCCCGGGCCTGACCCGCTCGCTCACCGAACTCGTCGAGAATCCGTCTCTTGCCCAGTCGCTCGCGTCGTCGGCACCGCCGCAACTGGGCGACCCGCTCGGCATCTACGGCCAGTCCGCTGCCGTTCGCCACGAACGAAGTCAGGGTGGTGTCGCTACAGCGGCACTGGCGCGAGTCGAGGCGGTCCGGTTCGGAGGGTCTGCACGTGCCCGACGGTCGTTCCTCAAGCGCGTGGCGCAGCGCACGCCGACCGGGCTCGTCGATGGTGTGAAACGGTTCGTCCCGAGAGGTATCAAGAGCCGCGTCAGGGCATCCGTCGGGTGGGATGGGATCGCAGAGTCCCGCAACTGGGCCGCACGGTGGTCGGCGATCGAGACCGCCTCCATGGCAGGCGAGTGGCGACCGGAGCACGAACCAACCGTTTCGGTGATCGTGCCGTGCTTCAACCAGGGTGCCTTCGTGCGGCAGGCGATCATCTCGGTGTTCGAGCAGACGGTCCCGAGTTTCGAGGTGATCGTGGTCGATGACGGATCGGACGATCCGGAGACCGTCGAGATCCTCGAGTCGATCGATCTTGATCGCGTCTCGGTGATCCACCAGCCGAACACGGGACTTCCGGGTGCCCGCAACGCCGGTATCCGAAAGGCACGAGGGCAGTTCATCGTTCCTCTGGATGCAGATGACCTTCTTGATCCGAGATATCTCGAAGAGCTCATCCGTGTTCTCGATGATCATCCTGAGGCGGCCTACGCGCACTGCTGGGCGGAGTTGTTCGGGGACTTCCACTCGATGTGGGCGACCCGCCCGCCGAACACGTTCCAGTTGCTCCTGTCGAATTCGGTCGTCGGATGCGTGACGCTTCGCAAGTCTGCGTGGGAAGAGGTCGGTGGGTACGACGAATCGATGCGAGCCGGAAACGAGGATTGGGACCTCTGGATCCGATTGTCGTACGCGGGACACCACGGAATCCAGATTCGCGAGCCTCTGTTCCGGTATCGCAAACACGGGGTCTCCATGAGCGTCGAGACCGAGGGCTCGTACGAGGCAGCCCTTGCGGAGCTTCCATCGCGACTCCCACACATCTACAACCGCAGATACCTTGCCGCGGTGAAAGCCGAGAGCTACCCACTGCTGTCCGTTCTGAGTCCATGTGACGAATCTGCGTACGCACACGCTGTCGGAGCGGATTTCGAATCGATCAAGGTGCACGATTCCGATCCGGCTCCCGCAGTTGCGGTCGCACGAGGAAAATACGTGGTTCTGTGGCCAGAGGGGACGAGTGCGGACGAGTCTGCCCTGGTGGACCTGTGCCGGGCGTTGGAGGACGAACCCGATCGAGGCGCAGCCGCCACGTCCGGGGATTCGCCGATCGTCGTGGTACGTTCCTGGTCGCTTCGCGACCGTTCAGCACCGCAATCAACCGTTGCTACCCAGATCGTCGGATCATCACCGCAGCGGATCGAACCGGGCATGTTCCCCGACGATGACTGGACCGTGCCGTCCGAGATTTCGGGAATCTCCGTGCAGAGACAACGACCGGAAGAAGCCGGATTCATCCCCGATTGGGTTCCGGCATGATCCGTCAAGCCGTTGTCGCAGCGAAGCGGGTGATCCGCCCGATGATCCCTGACTCTGTCATGGCGCGCTGGCGACTGCATCAGCACTCAAAGATGGTGCGGAACAACGTGGACATCTACGAATCCGATCCGTCGATGGCGAAACGCTGGCTCAAACTCACGCCCGATACGTATCGGGTGATCTCGGGATCGCCCACCGGGTCCGTGCCCAGCGAAATCGTATCCGTCGGGGGAGTGGATCCCGAGCTCGCAGACTTCCTCGGATGGCACGGTTCCGAGGTCGTCGTGCGTGGCACGGTCGCACGACCGTCGATGCGCGGGCGACGAATCGTCGAGCCCGATGTCTCACCGGTGGCGCTCGTGACCACGCCAGAGGTCCTCGCAGACCTACCTGTTGACGCCTCCACGGATGCGGACGAAATCATGCGTGCGGCGATGGCTGGCGGGAAGCGTATCGGGCTCATCCCCGAGATCACCGATGGCCCACGCCGTGGCAGGCGAATTGGGAGGGAAGGTCGTCACGTCATCGTGCTCTCAGCGGTCCCGTTGCATGACATCGGTGGTGGGAGCCGTGCGTCCCAGATCGCCTTCGAGCTCGTCCGTCGCCAGTTCCATGTCACGTTCGTCAACCGATACCCGTCGTCCGAAAGCACCGATCTCGGTCTCCGGTATGTCCACAAGAGCCTCACCCAACTGCCCTACGACCGGTTCGACCCGGCCGACTTCGGGTCCGACACCGGAGAGCGGATCGTCATCGTCGAGGCACCGATCAGAGAGTTCCTGACCGCAGCCGTCGTACTCAAGAACGCCGGATGGCGAGTCATCTACGACCTGATCGACGACTGGACCGACGAGGCACTTGGAGGCGACTGGTATGACGAGGGTGTCGAACGAGAGCTCGTGACCGTCTCCGACGCAGTCGCAGCTTCAGCGGACGATCTGGTTTCGCACATCCGTGCGTTGGGGCGAGATGCGGTACTTGTTCCGAACGGGGTGAACGAGGCCGTGTTCGATCCGGTTGCCACCCAGCGACCCGACGACCTACCGACTGGTCCGTTGATGGCGTATCACGGGTCTCTCTATGGATCATGGTTCGACTGGGACTCCCTCACAGCAGTGGCGCGACGTTTTCCCGAGCACACCCTGATGGTCATCGGTGATGCGAGGGGTGTCCCGCACGGCTTGCCGACGAACATCGCGTTCCTCGGCCTCAAGCCACAAGGCGATCTCGCTGCCTACCTCGCATGGTGTGACATCGGTCTTGTGCCGTTCGTGGTGAACGATGTCACGCATGCCGTCTCACCGCTCAAGGTCTACGAGTACCTCGCGTGCGGCCTCCCCGTCGCGGCACCACCGTTGCGGCCGCTCATCGGGCTACGCGGCGTCTACGTCGACGACGACCTCGTCGCTGCCGTGCAGGCGGCGCTGGAAGCACCGAAACCGATCCCGGCGGACGAGATCGCCGAGCATTCGTGGGGATCGCGCCTTGCAACGATGCTCGGGGCAGTCGACGTCGACCTCGGTCCTGTGGGCGGGCAAGACGTGACGATCCTGAGCCGCCCTCCGGTCCACTACGCAAAGCGGGACCGCTGGATCCGCCCGGGTTGACTCTGCTATCTGCCGGTGAACTCGGCCCACGCGGACGCGGCTCGTACGTCGAGCCGATCGAGTGCCTCATTGGCCGCAGCCACAGCTTCGGTTCGGTTCTCGAGCAGCTCACGTGCCTTGGCTGCGATGGCCGAGGGGTTGTCTGCTTCAGCAACGGTCGTGAGACCGTGGAGGTCTGGAGCGTCGGCGAAGAGGTCCGACGTGCGCGATATCAGACACGGGACCCCGAGCCGGTACGACTCCATCGGCATCATCGGATGGCACTCAGAGAGCGTGACGTTGAAGTTCATGGTCATGGCCGCTTCGACCCCGAGAAACGCTTCCCGGTCGAGCTCCCCGTGGATGGTCAGACGTTCCCCCGTCAGATAAGCCACGGCAGGGTCTGACATCACGTGTGGCTGCCATCCGTTCTCCAGGACGGCAAGCACCTGCGTCGTGACATTCTTTCGCCACATGGGGAAGAGGAAGACGCCGATATTGGTGCCCTCATCGACGGGAGCAGGCTCAACCTCCTCGACGAGCGGCGGCCGGTTCGGCACATGGGTCACGGTGTGACCAATTGCACCGAACGCCTGATGAACCCCGGCCTTGACCGATCCGACTCGCGAGATGGCGCCCTCATCGAGCAGATCGAGCATCGAACGGACAGCTTCGCTTTCACCGCCGTCGACGCCATGTTGTGACGGTGACGAGTGGAAGACAGCCACAACCTCGATCCCCGCGGCGGCAGCCGATCGGGCGAAGTCTCCCGCCCCAGGGGGCCACCCCTGGATCGCGACAACCCGCGTACCTCCGTCCGTCATCTCGGCGACGACCGGGATGAGTTCTCGAAGATCGCGACGTTCAAGGACCGGATCCCTGAAGGCCACGGCGGACGTACGGACGCCACGCCAGTCCGGGTGACAAACCTGCACCACCTCGAGATTCCCCTGCGGTAGCTCCACCGAATCCGAGGGCGGCTCGGTACGCCGTCGGGCGCGTCTTCTCATGCCGTTTCCTTGACGAGCCTTCGAATGGCATCAACGGCGTTGCCAGGTGAGTCGCTGTCGCCGTATGGGCTCGGCAAGGATTGGAGTGCGGCAGTCCTTTCCGGCGCAGCTTCCCATGCCGCGGCGATGCCCGCCGCGAGGTCGATTGTCGGTTCCAGACGGGTGACGAACGTGCCTTCCACCTCTTGGCGCTCGGTCGAGCGGCGCACGACGACTGCTGGTCGCTTGTAGACCGAGACCTCCTCCTGGATCCCCCCCGAATCCGATGCGATGAGCCTCGCCTCGGCACCGAGACCGAGAAAGTCGCGATAGCCGATCGGGTCGGTGATGCGGAGCGTGCTGGTGCTCGGCGACAACCCAAAGTCTGTGATTCGCCGCTGTGTGCGCGGGTGGAGGGGAAGGAGAACCGGCTCCTGAAGGTCGGCGAGAGCGCCAAGCACCGTTTTCAACGTCTGGGCATCGTCGACGTTCTCTGGGCGGTGGAACGTCGCGAGCACGAACGCTCCTGGCGTCACGCCATAGGTCTCGGCCAGGGCCATACGCTTCTCGTTCGACGGCATGAGCCGCTGAACCGCTTCCACGACGGGGTTGCCTGTCAAGGCGACCCGGTCGCCGGAGATTCCTTCCGCCTCGAGATTCGCCACATTGTTCTTGGTCGGTGCAAGGCACAGGTCGCTCAGGTGATCAGCGAGGACGCGGTTGTGTTCCTCCGGCATCCTGCGGTCGAATGAGCGGAGTCCCGCTTCGACATGAACGAGTGGGATCTCCCTGGCATTGGCGGCGATCGATCCGGCGGCTACGGCGTTCGTGTCGCCTTGGACCACGACGGCGGCAGGATCGAGCTCGCCGAACAGTTCGTCCAGTGAAGCCGTGCCGTTGCCGATCTGAGCTCCGCGGGTCTGACCGCCGACACCGATGTGCGTGTCAGGGGGCCGCATGGAGAACTCGGTGAAGAAGTTCGACGACAGCATCGAGTCGTAGTGCTGGCCAGTGTGCACGATGTGCGCATCGTCGCCGAGCAGCTCGGCGATCCGAGCGAGCTTGATGATCTCGGGCCGGGTTCCGAGGACGATCGCGATCGGTCGATGATGAGGTTCGGGTGACATGTCGCTGACCGATGTTCGATGGCTAAGGTGCGCGACATGATACGGGTACTCGTCTGGTTCGGGCAGCTTGTCTTCGTCGCACCGGCGCTGTACTCGTCGGTGATCTCGCTGTGGGGACTCAAACCGCAGCGGAAGTTTCCTGCATCCGAGTCCGGGACCCGAGTCCGCGTCGTGGTGGCAGCGCATGACGAGGAAACAGTGATTGCTGGCATCGTCTCGGACCTCGCGGTCCAGGACCACGGGGACCGTCTCGAGTCATGGGTGGTCGCGGATCGATGCACCGACCGTACCGCTTCGATCGCCGCCGAACACGTCTCCGTCGCGGAACGGACGGAGGGCTCCGGTGGCAAAGGTGGAGCAATCGCGTGGTACCTCGATCAGCATCCACTCGCCGACGATGAAGTGCTGCTCGTGATCGATGCCGACAACCGGATCGAACCGGATTTCGTCCGGCGGGTTGCAAACGCCATCGACGGCGGAAACCCGGTGGTCCAGGCATACCTCGATGTAGGGAACCCCGACGGGTCCGCTCTGGCGACGGCGAACGCGTTGACCTACTGGGCGTCGAACAGAATGGTGCAGTTGTCCCGCACGAATCTCGGGTGGTCGTGCGATCTCGGTGGGACCGGAATGGCGGTCACCGGTCGAGCCCTCTCGACGGCAGGCGGCTTCGTCGACGACCTCGCCGATGATCTTGCATTGAACGTCCGGCTGAACCTGGCCGGTCATCGGGCGGTCTGGCTCCACGATGTTCGGATTCGGGACGAGAAGCCGACCGGGGCGGCGAGCTCGGTCTCCCAGCGCGCCCGATGGGTGCGTGGCAAGCGTGCGGTGCAGCGAACGTACGGGAGAACGTTGGTTGCTGCCTCAATTCGGCGACGCGAACCGGCGCTGTTGGACCTCGCGTACCGGTTGTTCAACCCGGGGCGGTCATTCATCGCATTGATGATCGCCGCGCTCGCATTGATCGCTGCGGTGTTCCCCGCTCTCGGTCTGTGGCCGTGGTGGGTTCTCGCGACCGTGGCGTTGGTTGTGGTCCTTTTGCCGATCGTGTTCCTTGCCGCCGACGGGGTCCCCGGTCGCTACCTGGTCCGCTACCCCTACGTGACGTTGATCGCGATCCAGTGGCTGCCCATTCGTATCGCTTCGCGGCTGCTTCCCGATTGGCGGAGAACCGAGCACACCGGCTGAACCCCGCGTGGTCGCCTCAGGACGCCGCCGCTGTCGATGGCTGTGCAACGCCGTCACCCGGTACAGCGAACGGCTCGATGTTCGCTCGATCCGGATATGTGATCAGATACCACAGTGGGAGTGATGCGAGCGAGATCAGATACAGCCCGAACGCATATCGGAACTCGTGGCTCGGCGATGTCACGAATACGTTGGCGAGGTGGATTCCGAACAACGCGACGATCCAACGAAGGGGGCGAAGACGTCTCCGGGCCCACAGTCCGATCGACGTTGCGATACCGGCGAGCATGATGATCGCCGGTCGCCAAGTGAGCCATTCGATCGACGAGCGCTCGACTTGGATGTACAGCCACGATGTGACCGCGAATGCGCGATCCGAGATGGGAGCGCGTGCCAGGCCGAGGGTGTTCGGCCAGATGTCGTACGGGGGTCTGTGGACGAACGTGTCGGTGCGGTTGATGGGGGAGAGGAGGTATTCGCCTGCGCACCACCGGTGGCC
>CAYTWC010000013.1:7035-16162 GCA_964441975.1 uncultured Acidimicrobiaceae bacterium
TCTGCGATAGCTCCACGGATCGTCCTGGATCACCGAGTTTCGATAGTTCTGATCGAACAACAGCGGCGAGCTGTCACCGCAGTCGTACCGGTCGGTCCACACGTCGATCGGGGCGACAGCCAGCACGAGTCGAAGATTTTCATCAGACATCGACCCTGGTGAATGGACCACGACGGCCCCTACGTCAGGCATGAACACCTGTGCCGGTTCTATTGCCTGTGTCGATACCGGGAGCACCGTAAGCAGGACCAGTGGTATCGCGACGCCGACGGCAAGTATCGCCCCGCCGAAGGCCAACAGCCGACGGGCGTGCTGTCGGTAGGCCACAGCGATCCCGACGGCGAACAGGATCACCGAGTACTTCCCGTTCGCCCGCAAGGCCCACACGAGTCCGAGAGCCACTCCGAGGCGGGCAGGACCGAACCAGTTCGTCCAGAACCGTTGGCGGTCGGTCGCCATGAGGAGGAGTTCGGTGAAAGCCCAGCCAAGAGCGAGGGCGAACGGTATGTCCTTCCACAGCGTGATCGTCGTCACGGCGGTCATCGGGAGCAGCGCGATGACCCACACGGTGACGACGGAGGCGACCAGTGGAATGCCGAGGCCGTACAGCCGTCGTGCGATGAACGCGAGGAGCACCGACATGAGGACCACCTGGACGAGAGCCACGGCTCCTGGCGACTCCCAGACCAACGACACGAGCCAGAGAAGGGCGGTATGGGCTATCGGGTGCGAGTTGAAGAACTCGAACGTCGTTGCCTGGTTCCACTGGTCGATCGAGTCGCTGCTCATCAGTCCGGGGAACCACCCGAGCCACCACACGAGCATGGGAAGCGCCGTGGCGGCCCCGGCCCAGGTCGCAATCCGCATCTGTCGCGTGGAGTCAGGTGCCATCGATGGCATGGTACGTCGATTGTCGGATCGCGCCCCGAATTCGGGTCTCGGCAGTCGCGGCGGCTACAACACGGGGCATCGAGAGTGCGTCGAGGTCACCGTTCGAGGGGTGCTTCCAGTGGTTTTCTTGGATCATTGGTAGGCTTCTGGCTTATTCACGCTTGACATCTCTCGCTACGACGGAGTTGAAATCCATGCCAGTCTTTGCGTACCTCGACCCAGCCACGGGGACTCTCATCATCTCTGCCATCGTCGGCGGAATCGCCGCCATCGGCCTCGTCATCAAGAACTCGTGGTACAAGGTCAAGGGTCTCTTCAGTGGCCGCTCGACCGAAGACGCCAAATCAGTCGAGCTTCCCGTCGACGAGGGCTGATCGACACCTCAGGTCGTTCGCCCGGAGCGATCGACGAGCCCTGCCAGCGCCGTACCGCCGGCTTGCGCAGACGTTCCATCGTTGTACACCGTTTCGTGCCGCAGCGCTCGGAGCCGATCGCGATATCCGCTCGCATCGGCGAGCATCTCGCCGGTCGCAGCGACAGCGGACGCAGCATCTCCAGCCGGCACGACGGTTCCGACCTCGTGACGCATCCGATCCTCGAACGGGACCATCCCGAGTTGTTCCCAGTGGGGGTTGTTGACCTTCGGTGGGACGTCGAGGAAGAGGACGGGGCGTTCGGTGCCGAGAGCGTATTCGAACGCAGCGCCCGACCAGTCGGAAATCATGAGGTCGGCCTCCATGAAGCTGTCCTCGCTGGTGATTGATTTCTCGATCACGACATCTTCGACACCCGCGAATTGCTTCTCGATGCCCGCGACGATCTTCTTGCCTTCCGGGTAGATCGACTCGAAGAACACCGGATGCGGTCGCACGATGACTCGGTAGCCATAGACAGCGAGGGCCGCCATCGGCGGCGAGGACGTTCTGGGACCCCCATGACGGAGCGATCAGGACTGTGGTGCGGTCGGTGTTCTGCTTGCTGTATCGGCGGTAGCGATCGGTGATGCCGTCGAGTTTCGGATAGCCGACGTCGAGCAGCTCGTACTCAGTCTTTCCGATCATGGAGAAGTGTCGGATGAGTTCGTCCCGATGGTGCGGTCCCGTACAGAAGAACGCGTCGTACGCGTCGAACGCTCCCGGACGATACGCCATGTTGATGCTGTTCAAGGAGTGGAACGCATATGTGACGGTCGAATTCTCCGGGCGCTTGATGTGGAACGAATCGAGGTCTGGCATCGTCGTGAGGAACACGGGACTGTCGATCTTCGGCATGAAGGAGGCGAGCGAGTCGGCAATGACGTGCACCGACATGCCGGGCATGGGGTTCGTCACGAGGGGGTCGTCTCCGTCCGAGGTGACGTACGCAACCGGGAGTTCGTGGTTGTCGAGCACCGAGCGGACATAGGGGCCCAGCTGGTTCCACGTGTAGTCGTCCTCCGCATACACGAGGATCGGTCGCTCCGACAGCGGGAGGGCGAGGAGGTTCTGCGCCGTCTCGCGTTCACGCATCTGGCTCTTTATCTGGGAAAAGAACTTTGCCATCGCCTCTCCGGTTTCACGATTCGTCGTTGGTGCACCGCATGATACGGGGCTGGGCGATCCGGCACCCGGGCAGGTTCACGGGGTCTCACCCGAGCGAGTCGACGAGTTGCTCGAGTTGAGTTTTCGTGAACGTCCGGGGGTTCCCCGCCAAACGCTCGGCGTTGACCGAGCGAGCGATGGTGCGACGATCAGCCGGAGCGCCTGCCCCCACCGCCGACAGGGTCGAGGGCAGACCGAGATCAGCGACGAGGGACTCGATCCGATGCCTGGCATCGGACGGTGATGATGCTCCGAGCATGTCGACGATCGTTGTGATGCGCTCGGCCACATGGGCGGGTCCGCGAGGATCGTTGCAATCGTCGTCGGTGACGCCGGCGTTGAACTCGAGTACTGCCCCGAGGAAGATTGCGACGGCGTTTCCATGAGGAACGTCGAAATCGGAGGTCAGTGTGTACGACAGCGCGTGGGGAGCCGTGGTCGTTGTGATGTCGATCGCCCGGCCAGCGGTTGTCGATGCCTCACTCATCGCCTGACGCGAAGTCGGCGATGGCCGGTGGACCGCGTCGTACAGATTGGCGTACGCAAGTCGCATCGCGTGTTCCGCCAACTCGGTCGATGCTTCGGTCGATCGGACGTTCCAGAACGACTCGATGGCCTGGGACAGAGCGTCAAGTCCCGTTGCTGCCGTGATTCGGGGAGGAAGCGAGTACGTGAGTGCGGGATCCACAATTGCGTGGTCCGGACGAATCCAGTCGTGTGTCAGCGAGAACTTCGTGCCGTCCACGTAGACGACGGAGAAGTGCGTCACCTCGCTTCCGGTGCCTGCGGTTGTCGGAATGGCGACGAGCGGTACGCCATGGTGCTCGATGCCTCTACCACCTCCGAGCACGACCTCGCGCGGAGTCGCCGGCTGCGCAGCGAGGACGCGAACGCTCTTTGCGAGATCGATCACGGAGCCGCCTCCGACGGCGATGATCAGCTCCGGGGAGACAGCGTTAGCGACGCTAACGGCGTGTTCGACGGCGTCCAGCGTCGGGTTCGGTGCGACATCCGAGATCCTCGTGACGCCGACGCCTCTGAGCATCGAGTCGATGATGCCCTCCGCTCCCGACGACGAATACGACGAACCGCCCGTGAACAGGAGAGCAGTTCGCACACCGGTCTCCTCGACGATCCTTGCGAGCTCGTCGACACTCCCGGTGGCGACGGTGAGGCTCACGATGGGGACAGCCGCGACATCAGAGCGCGCTTGTTGTCGGCAGGCGTCGACTTCGGTCGCCCGAGGTCGTCTCGCGCACCAGGACGCACCTCGATCTCGAGAAGGGAGGGACCTTCCGCGGCTGCGAGCTCAGCGAGAGCTGAACGGATGTCGGACTCGGTCCGTGCGGTGGCCGCACTCCGATATCCGGCGGCGAGTGCGAGTTGGGGGACCGAGACGCGCTGTGTCGGCGTCGGTTGTCCCCCGACGGAGTCGTGGACATGGTTGTTCAGGACGATGTGCTTGAAACGGGGGGTCGCGTGCTCAGCGATCACCGCCGTCGCTCCGAGGTGCATGAGGAGTGCGCCGTCACCGTCGATCGCCCAGACGTCCCGGCCGGACGTCGAGAGGTCGATACCGAGCGCGATCTGTGAGGCCAGTCCCATGCCCCCGACTGTGAGGAAATCCATGTCCCCGGTCGTCCCCGTCCGGATCCGGTGTTCGTAGAGTTCCCGCGACGTCTTACCGGTCGTTGCCACGACGACAGCGTCGTCGCTGAGGGAGTCAGCGATGAGCGCCACCGCGTCTTCCCTCGACAGGGGTTCATCGGCCGATTCCCCGGACGGAGATGCATGCGAAGAAAACGTTCCGGCCCGAACGACGATCGCGTGCGGCTGTTCGGTTGCGATGGATGCTTCGACGGTATCGGCAATCTGTTCGGCCGCTGTGGCGGCGTCCTCCGAGAGCACGATGTGCGGGATTCCCGCAGCGTCCAGGAGGTCCTGTGTCGCGGTGCCCTGCTTGACGTGTTGTGGCTCATCGGCGGTCCCCGGTTCGCCTCGCCAACCGATGACGAGAATCATCGGTAGCCCGTACACCTCGGGGCTTGCGAGCGATATCAACGGGTTGAGCGCGTTGCCGAGACCGGAGTTCTGCATGTACACCACTGCCGGGTGGCCGGTCGCGAGGTAGTGACCTGCTGCCATCGCCACGGCACCGCCCTCGTTCGCGGCAATGACGTGTCGGCCGTCGGGCACGGTGTCTGCGACGAACGCGCAGAAGTGCTTCAGCAGCGAGTCAGGGACACCGGACCAGAAATCAACCCCGGCCTCGGTGAATGCTTCGTACGCGAACTGCGGCTCGAGCATCTCAGCTTCCGCCGTCGATGAGCGTGAGGATCTCACGGATCGGCATCAGATCGGACTCAGCTTCGTGCCCGCGGTGGTGCTCAAGTATCGAGAGTGCCGTCTTCTGCATGGCCGGATATGCCGCCCGCAGCAGTTGGTTCGCATAGATCACCACCTGGAACCCGTGCTCTTGGAGTTCCTCCTCGGTGACATGGGAATACGCAGATGGGACCGCGATCAGGGGCACCGGCGAGCCAGTCGCCCGGAAGGCCTTGGCAAACTCGAACAGCTGCGACGGATCCTGGTCCTTGTGGTGACACATGATGCTGTCGGCACCTGCCTCGACGTACAACTCGGCCCTCGCGCTCGCATCAGCCACGTCCTTGCCGAGGATCAGCGACTCGATACGTGCGATGACCGCGAAATCGTCCGTCCGCTGGGCTTCCTTCCCCGCACGGATCTTGGCCGCGAATGCTCTCGGGTCGTCCTGCGTCTGGTCGACATCGGTGCCGAACAGCGAGTTCTTCTTGAGCCCCACCTTGTCTTCGATGATCACAGCACTCACGCCAAGGCGTTCGAGGGTCTTCACCTGGAATACGAAGTGCTCAGGGATCCCACCGGAGTCGCCATCGAGAATGATGGGCTTCGTCGTCACTTCGAGGATGTCCTGGATCGTGAGTGTCCGAGAGGTGAGATCGACATATTCGATGTCGGGACGCCCCTTTGCCGTCGAGTCCGTGAGGCTCGAGATCCACATCGCGTCGAATTCTTCACGGATTCCGTCGTGTTCGTATGCCGTGTGCTCTGCGATCAGGCCCGTGAGTCCGTTGTGTGTTTCGATGACTCGTAGCATCGGTTTGGACTCGAGGAGCCGACGGAATCGCTTGAGGCGAACCTCGGGTGTCGTCCCGACTTCCTTGAGAGCCTTGTTGAGGTTCGTCGAGGAGATTCCCGGCGTGTATTCGGGTTCCACGAGCTCGCCTCCCCATTCGGCGAGGACGTCGATCACGGCTTGTCGGGTCGCCTGCTGCGGTCCGGTTCGCCAGTCGTCGCCGTGGACGACGTAGTCGGGACGGAACTCCTTGAGATTCGGCACATAGTCCAGTGTCGTCTGGGGAACGACCCGGGTCACGCCTTTGAGTTCGCTGACAACGGCGAACCGATCGTCGTAGGTCATGTACGGGAGACGTTTGTAGGACGCGATTGCTTCATCGGTGAGGAGACCGACGGTGACATCACCGAGTTCCTGTGCCACGCGCAGAATGTTGAGGTGACCCGGATGGATCAGATCCGCGCTCATGGCGACATAGACAGTTGGCATTGGGCCTCCAGGATTCACTTACACCGAGTCGGACGGTGGCCGTCAAGCACGGCATGGGAAGGGTGTTTCGCCGACGCCGGCAAGCATACCGGCGAATCCCTGGAATCCTTGGCTCCTGAAGTTGCTGCATATAGGGCTGTTGCGGGGAGGTGGCGTACACTTGGCCGCTGTGCCTGATGATGTGAACGCTCCCGACGTCCCCGAGCTCGAAGATCCCCCAGTGGAGGTTCTTCCGAAACGCCCGCCCATGCTCTGGCGTGCGATTCACATCTTTGCGCTCGCTGGATTTGCCGTCGCACAGCCGCTCTTCTCATTGCTTGGAGCGGAGCAGGAGTTCTGGATCGCCCGCGATGCGGGATATGTCGACGTCGCGTTCCTGATCGTTGTCGTCGTCGGTGTGATTCCGGGAGTGATTCTGCTGATCGAGTGGCTCGTCGGTCTGGTCAGCGAGCAGGCGGGATGGATCGTGCACCTGACCGCGATCGCGGGCCTCTTTGCGTTGATCGCCCTGGATGTCGTCGACACCGTCACGGGGCAATCGATGCGAGGTCTCTACGTGATGGCTATCGCAGCGCTCGCGGGTGGCGTGCTTGCTCTTGCATACGCTCGACTGAAGTTCGTCAGGGATTTCGTCGGGATCCTGGCGATCGGTCCGCTGGTGTTCACCGCACTTCTCATCTTCTCGCTTCCCCCGCTTGGCGATTCCGACGCGTCCACGGTCGATGTGGGCATCACGTCTGGGTCGTCTGTCGTGTTCGTCGTGCTCGACGAGTTCCAGCTTGCGGCGATTCTCGACGAATCCGGTTCGATCGACGCGAGCCGGTTCCCCAACTTTGCGCGATTGGCAGAATCGTCGACGTGGTACCCGAATGCGACAACCGTGCACGACAACACGCTGAAAGCGGTGCCGGCGATTTTGAGTGGGTCCTACCCATCGAACGACAAATTGCCGACGGCGGATGACTACCCCGTGAATCTGTTCACGACCCTCGGGGGGACCCATGAGATGGTCGTGACGGAAGCCGTCACGCAGCTGTGTCCGACTGCAGTTTGTGACGAATCGCTCGATTCGGAGTCGATGGTCGATCACCTCGCGACGCTGTCAACCGACTCGGGGATCATCTACCTGCACGCGGTCGTTCCGTCAACGCTTCGCTACAGGCTGCCTCCGATCGGCACTCGATGGGAAGGCTTCCTCCGGTCCTCCGGCGAGTCGACTGACTCGGGGCAGGGAGACCAAGAACGCGGTCCGATTGAGGCTGCGATCGGCGCACAGACGGGGGATGAAGCGCGGTCTCTCGACTACGGAGCATTCCTTGACTCGTTCAACCCGGCACGGGGCCCGTCGCTCTACTACCTCCATGTCGACCTCCCCCATGCACCGTGGTCAATGCTGTCAAGCGGGAAGCGCTACCCGTACTCGGACTGGATCCCGTCATACTCACCCGAAGGGATCTGGCACTCCGACCCGTGGTACGTGGAGCAGGCGTTCAGGAGATATACCGAGAACATTGCCTTCACCGATTTGCTCATAGGAGCGACACTCGACCGGCTCACTGAATTGGACATGCTCGAGGACTCGGTGGTGGTCTTCGTTTCGGATCACGGCGAGAACTTCGAACCGGACGAAACACGCAGGGCGATCACCTCGGACACACTCGCAGCACTGGGGGGTGTCCCGTTGTTCGTCAAATACCCGGGTCAGACAGTTGGAGCGGTCGACGAGTCGAACGCGCAAACGATCGATCTCCTGCCCACGATGATCGATTCGCTCGGGGGCACGCAACACGGTCTCGACGGCCGATCACTGCTGTCCGACAGCTCGCCTGCACAGAAGCGGCTCCTGACGAATTCTGGAGCCGAGTTCATCTTGACGATGGCGGAGTACCTCGACCTCGTCGCTGACCATCGGGAGGATGTCTTTGCGATGAGCCTCCCGGGCAACGGGTTTGCAACGGCATACGCAGCGGCGGGTCCTGTACGCGAGCTCAATGGGGTGTCAATTGCATCTGTTGAGGTCAGCCAGCGGGGAGGATCGACGGAAGTCAGCTCCCAGTCGTTTGTCACGAGCTACGACCCGACCGGTCCGCTCGACCCTGTCGCGATTCCTGTCGTTGTGACCGTCGGCGAAGGCATCGTTCCGCGGTATTTTGCGATCGCCGTGAACGGGACGATTCTCACCACGATGTCACCCTACGCGGTTGACGGCGACACCGCATCGATCTATGCGATCGTCCCGCCGAACTCATTCGATGCCGGATCCAATATGATCGAGGTATTCGGGATCGATGACTCGGGTGCGAGTCTGGCGCTGGTCCGCTACGGCTGATTGCCTCGCGGTGACGATCCTTCGACTGCCGCGTCGTATTCGTGCAGCATGTGTTCGAGGCTCAATCGGTCCGGCAGGGTGATGCCGTCCGAGGGTGGGTGATCGAGCACGGCAAGACTCGATTCGACGAACGCGTCGCGGTCATCGGGGTCGACGAGGTGAACGCCGGACACGTCCCTCAATTCCGGAAGCCCTCCCACAGCAGTCGCCACGACGGGAGTGCCGACCGAAAGTGACTCCATCGCTGTGAGGGGAATCCCTTCGATGCGGGAGGGGAGGATCGTTGCATCCGCAGCAGCGAACAGGGCGAGAGGGTTCTCGATGATCGGACGCCAGATGACGGCGGGGTGGCGTTCGAACGATTTCGCGTGCTTCTTCGCGAGCGGGCCCTGCCCGACCACCACGACGCGATATCCGTGACGGTCCAGTGCGTCGGCGACAGGGAGGATCCATTCGGGACGCTTCTCCTCGGAGAGTCGTCCGACGAACGTGACGAACCTCGCGGAATCGGCGATACCGATGTCGGATCGAACAGCTGCGATCTCGGGGGTCGTGACACCCTTGGGATCGATGCCAACGTAGATGTTCGTCATGGGAGCGTGGCCGGACGCGTCGATCGAGGATTGGAGACCCCGATAGGCGGTGACGGTCATGTCGATGACGCCCCGGGTGCGCCGGTTACCGTCAACGTGCCCGCTGTCGTTGAACTGCTGGTCGACT
>CAYTWC010000014.1:0-16011 GCA_964441975.1 uncultured Acidimicrobiaceae bacterium
GAAATCGAGCGTGAACTCGAGGACCGTCTCCACATTCCGGTTTTCCACGACGACCAGCATGGCACCGCCGTGGTCGTGGCCGCAGCGATCATCTCCGCATCCCGTCGCGCAGGGAAGCATCTTGCCGATCTTCGTTTCGGGCAAGTGGGTCTGGGCGCGGCGGGGAGTGCAATCGCCGGTTTGGCGACGAGCCTCGGGTTCGGTTCCGTGACTGCGTTCGACCCGTCACAAGCCGGTGTGGACCGGCTCCACCACGTCGCGGACGACGGTATCGATCTCGACTGTGGCACCGATGACGACCACTTCCGCGAGGTCGTCGCATCCGCCGACGTGCTGGTGCTGTCCACCGGTCGACCCGGTCTTCTCACCCCCGAGATGGTGCAACCGGGTCAGATCATCATGGCGTTGACCAACCCGACACCCGAGATCACTCCACAAGAAGCGCTTCGAGCAGGAGCGTCGACCGCAGCAGACGGTTCCATCGTCAACAACGTTCTGTCGTATCCCGGTCTCTTCAAGGGAGCGCTCGATGCGCGGGCTCCAACAATCACCCGGGCAATGAAGCGAGCGGCAGCGTTCGCCATAGCGGACTGCACACCTTCGGACCGCCTGCTCCCCGACGCGCTGGATCTCGAGGTCCACGCGGCGGTGGCGAAAGCCGTCGCGGACGCAGCGACCGGATAGGTTCCGCCTTCGCTCACAGAGCAACCTGAGGCGCTAGATGACTTCGTCCTCGTCGCGTTCGGGTCGGCTTCGCCCGATTTCGGCCCAGATGAGAATCATCAGGATGGCCGTGGCAACAGTGACCCACGAGATCGGCGTCCCCGCGGCTGCGAGCATCGATGCGAGTACGAGTGCCGCGATGGTGCGAACGATCTTCTGCACACGTCGGTCCGGTACGGGTCTATCGAACCTTTCCCCGTCCTCGACATAGCCGGGGATGCTCTGATCCGAGTAGGAACCGGGTGAGGTGTCGTCGTGGTCCATGCCATGAAGGTACCCCCCCGCCAACGGATCCCATGACGTTCTATGCCTGGTGGACGACCATCCAGATGGCGATGTAGTGGGAGGTGAACGCTGCGACCGTGAGGGCGTGGAACAGCTCGTGGAACCCGAACACGCCGGGCAGGAGTGTCGGCCGCTTGGTGCCGTATACGACAGCACCCGCGGTGTAGAGCAGCCCTCCGACGGCCACGAGGACGAACGGCACGACACCTGCACCCTCAAGGAATTCGGGCACGAAGAAGAGCACGACCGACCCGACGGCGACGTACAGACTGGTCGACAGCCACCGAGGGGCCCCGGTCCAGAAGACCCTGAAAAGCATCCCGGCGATCGATCCGACCCACACCACGATCAGCATCGTCCTGCCTTGATCGGGTGGGAGGGACAGCACCGCAAACGGGGTGTAGGTGCCGGCGATGATGAGATAGATGTTGGCGTGATCCAGACGCCGTAGCCCATTCTCGACTCGCGGTGTCCAATGCCCACGATGGAGGAGTGCGCTGACACCGAAGAGGAGAGCTGCCGTTACGACGAAGATCGCCGAGCTCACGCGTCCGGCGGTGGTCGGTGCGGTTGCGATGAGGGCGATGCCAGCAACAGACGCCACGGGAAAGGCAACGGCGTGGATCCAGCCGCGCCACAGGGGCTTCTGCTTCTGCACGCTCAGCGAATCCTGGGTCACGACCCGATCGTATCGCTCACTGCGACCCGATCCGCGGAGCCGGAACGCATCGACGGCTCAACCGAGCGCATTGGAGCAGGGAAGACGACGCGGTTGTCTTTGGTGGTCAGGGGCGGGCTCGAACCGCCGACCCCCGGTTTTTCAGACCGGTGCTCTACCAACTGAGCTACCTGACCAAAGCGCTCGGACCCCGTCGATGTGACAGGATCCGAGCGTTGATTCTGGCGGGAGCGACGGGATTTGAACCCGCGACCTCCGGCTTGACAGGCCGGCGTGAACTCCAGACTTCACCACGCCCCCGCGTTGTGCCCCCAGGGGAATTCGAATCCCCGTTGCCGCCTTGAAAGGGCGGAGTCCTAGGCCTCTGGACGATGGGGGCAGGGCGCCCGACATTGTATCGGCTTGGACTGGCTACGGCTCATGCGAGTATATCCGCAGGGCAATACTGACACCCTCGGAATCCGGGTCCTTCCATGCTCCGGTAGTGTGCACCCATGACCACCGAGCCGACCACTGAGGTCGAAGCCCGACCGACGCTTGATGATCGTCACCGCATGGTGGTGCGATTGATCGCGGGTGGTATCGGCGAGGGGATCGACCGGCTCATGGCGGTTTCCCGAAAACTCGATGACGCGGACATCGATCCCGCATCGGCATCGACCGGCCCGATTCACGCCGACCCGATGACGATGGCGCTCGTCGGGTGGATGTCCGAACTGCCACAGCAGATCCGGAACGCCAGCAGGTCGACCAAGACCACGCTTCGCCCGTTCCTCCGCCTGAGTGGCGTGGTGTTCGACACGGGACGGGTCGTGGCCGAGCGCATCGGTGTGACATCGTTGATCGACGATCTCACGGAACCCACGCGCACCGCCATCGCCGAGGAGATTCAGCGGTTGACCGACGTCGGTACAGCGGAGTACGCACGCGGGAGGGTCCTGGCGGTCGAGGCATTCGAACAGTCCGTCGATGGCATCCTCGGTCTCGTCAGCGACTCCGAGGCGCTGGACGAACTGGTCCGCGAACAGACGATCGGCATCACCGGATCGGCCGTCAGGGAGATGCGAGAAACCGGTGCCGCGGCCGACCTGCTGACCGAGCGATTCTTCCGGCGGATTCTCGGTCGGGAGCCGAGGGCGCTCCCGCCGAAACCCGTCGCACGGGAAAGGGACGAGGTTTGAGCAAGACCGAGTTCACCCTGCTCCAGGACCGGTCGGCCGGGTTCGTGACACGCATGTTCGCGTTCCTCATCGATCTTGCGATCGTCGCTTTGATCACGACCATCGGTGGCCTGATGGCGACGCTGCTCGACAATGCGCTCGACAGCATGGGTCTCGACCTCCGGCTCAGCATGGGGGCCATCTATGTCCTCCTCATTCCGCTGATTTGGGGGTCCTACTACGTCATGTTCTGGGCACTGACAGGTCGGACGCCGGGCAAATGGCTGATGGGGCTTAAGGTCGTGAACACGGACAGCCATCCCCCGACTGTGTCGCGGGCGATCATCAGGTTCCTCGGCTACGGCGTGTCCGCCGTTGCGTTCTGGCTCGGCTTCGTGTGGGTGCTCATCGACGAGGACAGACAGGCATGGCACGACCACTTCGCACGCACGTGGGTCATCTACGACCAGGAACGCCATCGACCCGGTCGTATCTACGAAACGTACAGTGAACACGCCGTCGACACGGCGACTCGCTCGAAAGACGACTCGCCCGCGTTGTAGCCTCGGGTTCATGAAGGATCTCACGACACTGGCCGAAGCATGGATCGCAGGCGACCCGGACCCGCAAACGAGGGACGAGCTTTCGTCGCTCCTCGCACGCGGTGAGCATGACGAACTCGCCGACCGGATGAACGGCACCCTGACGTTCGGGACAGCCGGGATCCGCGGCGTCGTCGAGGCCGGATCGAACCGGATGAACCGGGCGACCGTGATTCGCACGACTGCCGGGCTTGCGGCATTCCTCCAAGAACGGACGAGCCCTGACGATCGCGTGATCGCCATCGGAAGGGACGCTCGACCCTCCTCGCAGGCGTTCATGGAGGATGCTGTCTCCGTCCTCACAGCGGCCGGTTTCACGGTCAGGTATTTCGCCGCGCCGACCCCGACGCCCCTGGTTGCCTACGCGGGACTCACGATGGGTGCGTGTGCATCGATCGTCATCACGGCGAGTCACAACCCACCAGCGGACAACGGGTACAAGGTGTACGCAGGCACAGGCGTCCAGATCATCTCGCCGGCGGATGTCGAGATCGCTCAGCACATCGATGCCATAGGCCCTGCGAACGAGGTCCCACGATCGGCGCGACCATTCGATGACCCGGCCGCCACACCGATCGGCGATGAGCTGTTCGACGACTACCTCCGCGGGGTGTCCTCTGTTCTCCCTGGTATCGCCGGTGATAGGGGCCTCTCGATCGTGTACAGCGCGATGCACGGTGTCGGTGGCAGGTTCGTCCTCGAGGCGCTGCGGCGATTCGGATTCCACAAAGTCAATCCCGTCGCACGCCAGTTCGCACCAGACGGAACCTTCCCGACCGTCGCCTTTCCGAACCCGGAGGAACCGGGGGCGCTGGACCTAGCCCACGAACTCGCGCAAGCCATCGATGCTGACCTGGTTCTGGCCAACGACCCGGACACCGATCGGCTCGCAGCGTCCGTACCGGACCCCGGCGGGGTCTGGCGACCCCTGACCGGCAACCAGATCGGGTGTCTGCTCGCCGAGTTCCTGCTCGCCAACCGACACGAGACAGACGGTGGATTTGTCGTGAATTCGATCGTGTCGTCGCCGCTTCTGGCGAAGATCGCTGAGGCGCATGGGATCGCGTCCGCCCAATCGCTCACCGGGTTCAAATGGATCTGGAACGCAGCCCTCGACCTTGCGGCCGACGGGAAAGGTTCCCTCGTCCTCGGCTACGAAGAGGCTCTCGGATACTCCGTCGGTTCGACCGTGCGTGACAAGGACGGGATCTCCGCCGCCGTTGCTTTCGCCGTGATGGCGGCCGTGGCCGCTGCGCGCGAGAAGTCGGTACTCGATCTCGTCGGGGAGCTTTATCAGCGCTATGGCGTGTGGGTCTCGACGCAGGTGTCGATTCGGATCGACACCCCCGACGGCCCCGAGAAGATCGCATCGGCGATGGAAGCGCTGCGCGCCGATCCGCCGGCGACGATTGGTGGGCGCGGTGTCGTCGCGATCACCGACTTCTCAGTGGGTGCCGACGGTCGGCCGCCGTATCTCGGCGAGACCAACCTCATCGAGCTCAGTCTCGGAGATGCCGGCCGGGTGCTTGCCCGCCCGAGCGGTACGGAACCGAAACTCAAGATCTATGTGGATCTGGCTGGTGCGTATCCCGAATCCGGTGATTGGCTGGGGTCCGAAGCTGCTTTGCTCACAGAGGCAGGGTCTGTCGGCGAAGAGCTGGCGGGCTGGCTGAGGTCGACGGTCAGCGTGTAGCGCGGAACTTCGACGCCCAATCCCCGCGATAATGGGGGAAACATCATCCGTTCGTAGGAGCATTCCACATGGACATCCAAGCCATTCTCGGCGATCAGGCCGACTATCTGCTGTCACACGACGCCGTGGTCTCGAAGGATCGGCTGCACCTGCCTGGTCCCGACTTCGTCGACCGCGTGTATGCAGGGACCAACCGGAACACCCAGACACTGCGGAACCTCCAGTTGCTCTTCTCGCACGGCCGCCTCGGGGGAACCGGCTATGTCTCGATCCTCCCGGTCGATCAGGGCATCGAACACTCTGCCGCGGCGAGCTTCGCGCCCAACCCCGATTACTTCGATCCGTCCAACATCGTCGACCTTGCCATCGAGGGTGGCTGCAATGCGGTGGCGTCGACGTTCGGTGTGCTCGCAGCAACGTCGCGGACCCATGCACACAAGATTCCCTTCATCGTCAAGCTCAATCACAACGAGCTCTTGACCTATCCGGCCTCCTACGACCAGATCATGTTCGGTTCGGTCGACGAGGCGTGGAACCTTGGCGCCGCAGGCGTCGGTGCGACGATCTACTTCGGATCCGAGGAGTCGGACCGTCAGATCATCGAGGTAGCGCAGGCGTTCGAACGTGCCCACGAACTCGGGCTGTTCACCGTCCTCTGGTGCTACTTGCGCAACAGCGAGTTCTCGGTCGACGGAGTCAACCACGAAGCCTCCGCCGATATCACGGCCCAGGCCAACCACCTCGGCGTGACCATCCAGGCAGACATCATCAAGCAGAAGCAGCCGGAGTCGAACAACGGATTCGGCGCGGTCGGGTTCGGTCGGACGCACCCGGCGGTGTACGACGAGCTGACCTCCGATCATCCGATCGATCTCACCCGCTGGCAGGTCGTCAACAACTACATGGCCCGGCTCGGTCTGATCAACTCGGGTGGGGCGTCATCGGGATCAGGCGACCTGGCGCAGGCGGTCGCGACGGCGGTCATCAACAAGCGCGCAGGGGGAACGGGGTTGATCTCGGGCCGCAAGGCATTCCAACGGCCCCGATCCGAGGGCGTCGAGTTGCTCAATGCCATCCAGGACGTCTATCTGGACTCGGCGATCACCGTCGCCTGACAACCACGGTCCGGTGCCGACTCGCTCACCGATTGATTCATGGGTACCGCGCTCCTTAGTGTGTGAGGAGAACCTTGAGGAGGACAAGTGGGGTTTGAACTCCCGACCGCATCATCAGTAGCGAACAATCCGACACAGGAGCAGATGCGCGCCTGGGTGGTTGAATACATGTCGGACATCACGGTCACCGAATTCGACAACATCAACTACAAGGCGGCTGTGAAGGCACGTCTTGCCGGTTCGACGTTCTTCATCACCGAGGTGGAGAACCACAAGAACCGCATGCCCAGGGCAGAGTATGAAGAATGGGCGGCCAAGCAGGACGCGTATATCGCCGACAAGGACATGATCCTCATCGAGGGCTACATCGGGCCCGACCCTGCATACCGGACCGGTTGCCGTCTGTACATCGAGCGGACCCAGGCCAACATCGCAGCGATGCAGCAACAGCTGTACTTCCCGAAGGATGACGAGTGGACACCGGAGTTCACCGTCATCTACACACCGGGGCTCGACGCGCCGGGTAAGCCGGATGACCGCCTGATCCTCGTCGATCACGATGCCTATGTGACCAGGGTGTTCGGATCCGACTACTTCGGTGAGTCGAAGATGGGCGGGCTCCGCATGTGGAACCACCTCGTCTATGAACAGGGTGGGCTCGCACTGCACTCGGGGCTCAAGACCTTTCCGGACGTGAACGGTGCCGAGAAGGTCGCGCTGATGCTCGGGCTGTCAGGAACAGGCAAGACCACGACAACGTTCCGCGATCAACTCGGATCGATGCCGGTCCAGGACGATTTCAACGCGTTGTTCCCCGGGGGCAAGGTCTATGCCTCCGAGAACGGGTGCTTCGCCAAGACGTTCGGCCTCGATCCCGATGACGAGCCGACGATCTACGGAGGTACGACCCGGCCCGATGCATGGCTCGAGAACACGTGGGTCTCGCCAGAGGGCAAGGTCGACTTCTTCAATGACTCGGACACGAAGAACGGCAGATCGACCTTCCCGTTGGCGAACATCCGCCACAGGGATCCCAACGATCTGCCACCGGCGAACTACATCCTTCTCCTCAACCGGAACGAGACGATCATCCCCGCCATCGCCAAACTGAAACGCGAGCAGGCCGCCGCCTACTTCATGCTCGGTGAGACGATCGGGACAAGTGCCGGAGGGAAGGCTGAGGCAGGGAAGAGTCTCCGCGTGCCCGGGACGAATCCGTTCTTCTTCGACAACGATGCGCTGATGGGGAACCGCTTCCTCGAACTGCTCGACACCATGCCAGACCTCGACGTGTACCTGCTCAACACCGGTCGTGTCGGGGGGCCCGAGGGGGACGAACGCTCGAAGAAGGTGAAGATCCGCCACTCGAGCGGCGTCATCACGGGGTTCGTGACCGATTCGATCGTGTGGACCGAGGATCCCGACTTCGGGTACTTCGTCGCGGCCGAGCTCGACGGATTCGACGATCCTGACCTACTCCAGCCGCGACGCATGTACGAATCACAGGGTCGAGCAGATGAATACGCCGCTCTCGTGGCGAAGCTCAAGGCCGAGCGCACCGAGTACATCACAACGTTCCCCGGGCTCGACCCGTCGATCATCGCCGCAGTCGGCTGACGGGTTGACAAGCCGACGCCATCAACCACACTTGGCAACGGGTCCGGCGACGACCAGCGGTCATCGAGGGTCGCCAGGCAACCGTTTCCGTAAAGGGATCAAGGGAAACAGCCGACAACTGACTGATACATCCTCTACAAGGTATTGCCGTGCCAATCATTGAATCAGCCCTTCCAGACGAACTCGAACCACGTGATTTCAAAATCAGCCGCAAAGGGTTCGATACCGATGAGGTGCGTGCGTATCTCCTGAAGGTCGATGCCCAGTACCGCGAGATGTCGCTGAGAGCCCAGGACGCCAAGGTCAGGCTGGAGCAGGCCGAGTACGAAGTGTCGAAGCTGAAGGAAGAGCAGAGCCACTCCGTCGACTCAGCTATCGCATCCGTGCTCGAGGCGAAGGACCGGATTCTCGATCGAGCCCGCAAGCAGGCCGAGCAGATCGAGGACGAGGCGAGGCAGAACGCAGAACTCGTCGCTGGCGGAGAAAGTGCCGCCGTGGAAGTGCTCGGTGAGGCCCGCGTCAAGGCGGCGGAGATCATCCGAGATGCCGAGCGACAGGCCGCCGATGCGGCAGCGAATCTTGAGCGGGACGAAGCAGCGATAGCCGAACTCACCGCGGAGCGAGATCGGCTTGCGGCAGAACTCGAGCGTGTCAAGGCGGCGTCGGACGGATCGGGCGACCCGGTCGAGATCGCTGACGCCAAGGCGAAGGCATCGGAAATCATCAAGTCTGCCGAGGCGGCGGCCGCGTCGATCAGCGAACGTCTTCACCGCGAACTTGCAAGTTCGACGGCGACGCTGGCCGAGGCCGAGGACAAAGCCGCAGCAATCATCGCTGACGCTGAAATCAAGGCGCAGGCACTGATCGAGCTCGCTGAATCGTCGAACACATCCCTTGCGGCTGCCGAAGGCGACGGCGCTGCGATCATCGAGGCAGCGCAAGCAGAAGCAGCCAAGATCGAGGAATCCGCATTCGCAGCCAAGCAGGAGGCCGAGGCAGCGAAGGCTGAGCTCGAAACCGCGAGGACAGCGGTCGAGGCCATGAAGACCGACGCGGAAGCCGCCAAGGTCGAGGCTGAGAAGATCCTTGCGGACGCCGAGACTGCAAAGGCACAGGCCGAGGCGATGCTCGAAGAGGCCAAGAGCGCCGAGGGCTCGCGGGTCGAGGAACTCGAGGAACGTCAGGCAGAGATCGATCAGCTCAAAGCAATGGCAGCCGTGGCAGAAGAAGAAGCAGCCACCGCGCTCACCTCCGCACGGGAAAACGCTGAAGCGCTCCGCCAGGAGGCGCAGGAGTTCCGCGAGGAGGCCAAGGCAAAGCGCGACGAAGCCGCAGCGATGGTCGCGGAGGCTGAAGCAGCAAAGGCAGAGGCCGAACAGCTTCTCGCCGAAGCCACCGCCGCTGCCGAAGGCCGAGAGGCGGAACTCGCAGAGTCGAAGTCCGGGTTGGAGGCCGCGATCGCTGAGCTCGAAGCCGCCCTCGCCGAGAAGAGCGCTGAGGTGGCTGAGGTCGAGACGAAGGCGGCCGAACTACGCGAGGAAGCCGAGAAGTCCCAGGCCGTCATCGACGCCGAGCAGGAGGCCCTCGACGCTGCAAGGGCCGCTGCAACGGCGGAACTCGAAGAACTTCGCAACGAGATGAACGACCTTCGGGCCACGACGACGGCCGAAGTCGAGGCCATGGAAGCACAGCTCGCCGAGCGAGCGGACCTCGACGACGCTGAGCTCGCAGCTGCCGAGGAGCGCGCGGCATCGATCGTCGCGGCCGCCGAAGCAAAGGCTCAAGACATCCTCGACGAGGCCACGGAACAGGCTGATGCATTCGCCGCCACCGCTGACGGCTCCGAGGTGGAGGACGCTGAGGAGCGTGCGGCGGAGATTGTTGCGGCTGCGGAGGCGCAGGCGGCTGAGATGCTTGAGGATGCTGCGGAGCGTGCTGCTTCGTTGATGGAGGAGGGTTCGGAACCGTCGGAAGAGATCGTTGCTGCCCAAGAGCGAGCCGCGGAGATCATCACAGCGGCCGAGGCCAAGGCCGCCACGCTGATCGACACCGCAACCGAGCGCGCATCTTCGATGCTCGACGACGCGGAGGGTGCGCAAACCGATGCCCCGTCCGGCGAGACCGACGAACTCATCGCGGCAGCACGGGCAGAAGCAGCTTCGATCGTCGATTCCGCTCGGGGAGAAGCCTCCGAGATCAAGGCAGCAGCGATCGCGTCGCTCCGTGAGGCCAACGACATCAAAGCCGCGGCTGAAGCCGCCATGGGCGCTTCCGAAACCTCAGAAGCCGACACCCGTGCTCTTGCACAGGCTGAACTGGCAGCGAACGATCTTGCTGAACGGACAAAAGCCATCGAGGACCGCGAATTTGCGCTCGATGCCCGCGAGCGGGCATTGGCGCTTCGTGAACAGGAGATGGCTCAGGCCGGTCGTGACGAGGAACGGGACGCCGATGTTTATGCGATACCCGTCTCAGCCGTGCGACCAACGGATCAGCAGTCCAACGGGAACGGTCACCCGGCCCCCGAAGAGGACAGCATCGAGTCGATCCGCAGGGAGGCGCTCGCTGCGCTCCAGCAATCCCGTGGTGACGGTTGGAATGAGCCCCGCGCCGCCGAGATTCCCCAGGAAGTACTCGCCGGCGCAGCGGTCGAGCGTCCGTCGATGGACTACTCACCGTCCGTTCCGCCCCCGGTTCCCTCCGTCGACGAGTCGGAAGAGCCAGCAGAGGAGGAGGCGCCGACCGGCAAGGTGGAGAGCAGGTACAGCCGGAATTCCGCCAAGCTGCCGCGGCTCGGCATCGACCCGAGTACCGCATCGAACAGCATCGCAAACCTGCGCAAGCAGATGAAGAGCGACGAGTAACGGACTGGTTCAGCTGTTCAGGATGCTCGCGAGGTCGCCGGCGATCTCGGCGGGTTCGGCCCCGAAACGCCACACCGCCTGAATGGTGCCTCGGTCGTCGACCGCGTACAGAAATGGTGTGTGGAACGCCGAGATCCGGCCGTTCGGCAGGTTCACGACACCGTAATCGGCGCCGAAGGCGTCCGCCGCGGCCTTGAGCTGGTCAGGGTCCTCGGTCCTCAGCGCATGGGCACCCTCGATGAAGTACTGGACATACTCAGTCAGTGTCTCGCCGCTGTCGCGTCCGGGATCGACGGTGACCATCGCGACGTCCACCCGCTCACCGTCGTCACCGAGATCGGCGATCGCGGACCGAAGATCGGCCATGGTGGTCGGGCATACATCGGGGCACGTGGTGTATCCGAAGTACACGGCGAGGACGTGTCCCTCGATGGGGACCATCTCGAAGTCTGCGCCGCCGATGGATGCATCCGGGAGAGACACCCCCGCGACCGAGTTGCCGAGCTGACTCGGCTGGAATGGCTGGGTCACGGTGACCGTGGACGGGCCAACCGACGTTGTCGTGGTTCCGGCCGCAGCGTCACCCGCACACGATGCTGCGATCAACGCAACGCCGAGGACGAGTGCGACGATGCGGCTCATCAGCTACTCGTCGCGAATGTCCGCGCTCACGGTCATTGTCTCACCGGATGCGAATCCGAGCTGGACATCGACACTGTCGCCGGCCTCGAGGGGTTCAACAACACCCATGCACATCACGTGTAGGCCGCCCGGCTCCAGCATCACCGTGCTGTCGGCAGGCACCTCGATGCCGTCTTCCACGGGAGCCATCGACATCTGACCGTCGTTCATCGAAGTCTCGTGCAGCTCAGTCATCGAACAGGCATCCGATGACGCTGTCGTAAGGGAATCGGTCTCCGCACCGCCTACAAGGGTCATGTAGAACGCGGCGTTCTCCGTGGCGGACGGTGACGGTCGACCCCAGGCATCCTCGACCGTCACCCCATCACCCGATCCGCTACACGCAGCAGCGATGAGAGCGAGCAGGCCGATGAGTATGGTGATCTTGGTTCGCATTGTGTCCTCCATGGAGTGAGTGCTTTGTCGCTCTCGTATGGTATCGAGTTGTGGAGTAGATGAGTCATGAATACGAGGGAGACATCGTGTCGGTGAAACCGAAGGTGCTCGTCACGAGAGTCCCGAGTGACGCGTCGGTCCTGGATCGCATCGCACTCGTAGCCGACTTGGCCGTGTGGCGACATGACAGAGCGGTTGATCGCGAGTACCTCGTGTCCGAGTCGCGCGACGCTGTGGGCATCTATTCCATGCTCACGGACACGATCGATGCCGAGGTGATCGACGGGGCTCCCGACCTACGTGTGGTTTCGAACATGGCCGTTGGCGTCGACAACATCGACCTTGCGACATGTCGGGCTGCAGGCGTTGTCGTCGGTCATACTCCGGACGTACTCACCGACACCACGGCGGACACCGCATGGGAGCTCATCCTTGCCTCTTCTCGCCGTTTGGTCGAAGGATGGGATTCGGTGGCGAAGGGCGAGTGGGGACCGTGGAGTCCTACGGATCTCCTCGGCCGTGACGTCTCAGGCACAACGCTCGGCGTCGTCGGGATGGGTCGCATCGGCACAGCCGTCGCCGAACGGTCGGTCGGTTTCCGGATGGATGTCCTGTACACCGCCCGTTCGGACAGACCTGACGTGGATGAACGCCTCGGCGCACGCCGGGTCGACCTCGACGAGCTACTCGCGACCGCGGACCACATCGTCCTCGCGGTGCCCTTGACACCCGGGACACGTCACCTCATCGGCAAACCGGAGCTTGCTTCGATGAAGCCGTCCGCCAACCTCGTGAACATCGCTCGAGGGGCTGTGATCGACACCGATGCCCTGGTTGAAGCGCTTGCATCCGGGTCGATCCGGTGTGCCGGGCTCGATGTCACAGACCCGGAGCCGATCCCTGCTGACCATCCCTTGGTCTCGCTCCCGAACTGCCTGATCCTGCCGCATATGGGTTCCTCGACGTGGAGGACCCGCGACGCTATGGCGAATCTCGCAGCAGACAATCTGATCGCGGGGGTTCTCGGGACACCCGTGCCCTGTGCTGTCGAGTGAATCGATCGTTGCAGGACTCAGCCGTCGAGGAGCGCGGCGATGTCGTCAGCGATGAGACCCGGTTCGGCGCCGAAAGCCCAGGTCGCTCGGATCGCGCCGCCGGCATCGACCGCATAGAGGAACGGACTGTGTCCGACGTCCACCGTCCCGTCAGCCAAGGTCGTCACCGAGTAGCTGACTCCGAAGGCATCGGCGGCGGCCTTCAATTCGTCGGCATCGGTCGTGCGGAGAGCATGGGCATTCGGGACGAAGAACTGAACGTAGTCCGTGATCACCTCATCCGAGTCGCGATCGGGATCGACGGTTGCCATCGCGACCTCGACTCGGTCAGCGGCGTCGCCGAGTTCCGTCAGCGCAGCTCGCAGGTCCGCCATCGTTGTGGGGCACACATCGGGGCACGCTGTGAATCCGAAGTACATGACGAGGACCCCACCATCGGGGGCGATCATTTCGAACGGCGCACCCCCGTTCGAAACATCCGGCAGTGAGACCCCAGCGACGTTGGTCCCGAGCATCGTGGAGTCGGGGAGTGAGCGCGAAGCCGTCGTATCGCGCTGTGTTGCCGGATCGATCGTCGTGGTCGTGTTCGCCGTGCCCGAAGAACAGGCCGAAGCGACAACGGCGAGAACGGTGCCCAAGGCGAGAAGTACACGATGCGTTTGCATGCTGTTGTGGGTCCCTCGGCGTCGTCCGTTGTCCGCCCAATGCTACGGATGCCCCGAGGACATCAGAACAGGGGCAGTGTCGACTCTTCGGCACACACCTGCTCGACGGCATCGGCTTCGACAGGCACACCCGTGGTCAGGTTCTCGTGTCCGTCGGCGGTGATGAGGATGTTGTCTTCGATGCGCACGCCGAGCCCCAGGAACTCGTGAGGCACGTCGTGGTCGACGGATCCGGCTTCCTCCGCGCGCCGGTCGAGCTCCTTGCGCGCCCCGGTCAACCCGAGTTCGAGGGTGAGCATGGCGATTTCATCCGGATCGTATGGGGCGTGGGACAGTGTCACAGTGCCTTTTGAATTCGCCACGTACACGCCCGGTTCGACGGTGAGGGCCATGCCGGGTTCGAGCGGTCGGGGAGACCCGTCGACCCGGTACGCACCGGCATCGTGGACGTCGGAACCGAGCCAGTGGCCGGTGCCGTGGAAGAAGAACTGGCGATACCAACCTTTGGCGAGTGCCTCGTCGCCCGACCCGGGCAGGAGGCCGAGCTCGACGAGACCGTCGGACAGGATCCGGCAGGCAGCGCTATGCATGTCGGCGAATGGGAGACCGGGCGCACACATCTCGATCACGCGCTGTTCCGCTTCGAGTACGAGTTCGTAGACGGCGCGTTGGGGTGGGGTGAATGTCCCGTTGACCGGAAACGTTCGGGTGATGTCGGCCGTGAAGTGTTGATACTCAGCGGCGGCGTCGATGAGGAGAAGGTCGCCATCGTCGAGCGGCTGATCGTTCTCGACATAGTGGAGGATCGTGGCGTTGTTGCCACCGGCGACGATCGATCCGTACCCGATGCGTTCCGAGCCCATGACACCGAAGACGTATTCGATGGCGGCCTGCACCTGACGTTCGCTTCTGCCCGGAGCGGCGAACCGCATCGCCTCCGTATGTGCGACGGCCGAGATGCGGCACGCCTCACGCAATGCCTCGATCTCGCTTTCGGTCTTGATGAGTCGCATGTCGGCGAGGATCGGGCCGGGGTCGATGATCCCGTTCGGAGCACCCTGGCCGGATCGATCCGATGCGGCCCGCGCCTTGCCGAAGGCCGAAATCACCATTTCGTCGAGTCGTGGGTTGCCGAGCCGGTAGACAATCGACGATCGTCCCGTCAATCGCTCTCCGAGCCAGGATGTGAGCGATGCGATGTCGTGAGCGGCATCAGCGCCGAAGTTGGTCACCGCACCAGCAGTGCCTTCCCTGAGGCCGTTCCAAGCCTCCATGTCAGGGTCGCGCGGTCGGACGAAGAGCGTGTAGCGCTCCGTCGGATGGCTCGGGTCGAGCACCGCCACCGCATCCGGTTCCGGGAATCCTGTCAGGAAGAAGAAGTTCGAGTCCTGTCGGAAGTGATGATCGACATCGTCGTTCCGTGTTTGGAGCACCCCTCCCGGGATGACTGCGATTCCATCCCCGATCCGATCCATGAACGCTTCGCGCCGCTGCAAATAATGTGATTGATCCATGACGCTGAGGCTACAACGCCTCGGAATCGCGTACCCAGGGTTCGCGGCGTCAATATTGTGTCCGCGTACCCAGGGTTCGCGGACATATATATGGCGTCTCCAGCCCACGGAATGGGGATTGGTGGGGCTAGGTGCGGCCCAGGTGAGTTGTCCCGCGCTCGACCGCGAGTGTGATCTGGTGTTGGCGTTCACGGAAACGGCTCCGACGATCAGGGGTGATCGTGTCGACGCAGACGGAGCACGTCACGCCTTCCTCGTAGCCCGTGAGCTCCCGTTCGTCATCTCCGACGACGCGGTTGCAGTTCACACAGATCTCTTTGTCGCCAGGGACGAGACCGTGTCCGACGGTGACCCGTCGGTCGAAGACGTAGCACTCGCCGTCCCATCGGCTCTCGGATTCCGGAACCGTCTCGAGGTACTTGAGGATCCCACCGTCGAGCTGGTACACCTCGTCGAATCCCTGATTCTTGAGCCATGCGGATGCCTTTTCACACCGGATTCCACCGGTACAGAACATGGCGATCTTCGGGTTCGACTCGAGATCCTGCTCAGCCACCCACTCGGGGAATTCTCCGAACGAACTCGTCTGCGGATTGACTGCGCCTTCGAACGTCCCCACGACGTACTCATAATCATTGCGGGTGTCGATGACGATGACATCATCCCGAGCGATGAGATCGTTCCATTCGTGTGCAGGGACCCGGACACCGGTACCGCCAGCGGCATCCACGGGACCGACCCCGAGCGTGACGATTTCCTTCTTGACCCGGACTTTGAGCCTGAGGAAAGGAGCCTCGTGTGCCGTCGAGTACTTGGCGCGCAGGTCCGAGAGACGCGGATCCTCTCGGAGATGGTCGAGTACCGAGTCGACTGCATCCCGCGTCGGACCCGCAATCGTCCCGTTTATGCCTTCGGACGCCAGCAGGATGGTCCCGAGCACGTCGTTGTCTCGGCATACACGC